>JAKEHA010000200.1 GCA_022615275.1 Candidatus Latescibacterota bacterium | reverse complement strand
CGACGAGCACCCCAGACCCTTCACATGGACCAAAACGGCCGATGAGATCATCGAAACGGTCGGGCGGTTTTGCATGGAAACTTCCAACTCATGACACTAGTGCCTCGCAGTAGCTTGAAAAAAGAATAGTTGGCGCGCCACCGAACCGCCGCTCGCGATCTCAGCGCCGACCTCGACGTAATAGATACCTGCTTCGTTTGGAGCGGCGAGACTAATGCGCAGCGCCCCCCCGGAGACAGTCGGAAGGGTGCGCAGCTCTTTCTCTGATAGAAAGGCCCCGATATCGCCGCTGTCGCGAACTCTAGCCACACTAACGTGAGCGCTTTTCAGTTCGTAGTCCGAGATCAGGATCAACTCAAAGTTGTCGGAGCCCGCTACGTCGATCGGGCCGGGCCCGAAAGAAACCGGCAAGTACACAGCGTGTTGTGCCTTGCCCATTTGCATCTGGGTCGAAGCCGTAACCCCCAACATTGAATGCTCAATATCGAGCGCCCTCAGTATCCGTGTTGCCCATGTGAATACCCCGGCATTCTCTTTGCCCACTGCATCTAGTCGATAGAACGGCGGCGTAATCAGTCTTTGCCCTCTGACCCTGACAATACCTTTGGGCGGCACCGTCCAGACGACTGAAATCGTTGTGTCCTTGTCGATATCGTACGGTACTACATGGTTCGTGAACGACGCGACCTCGAGCTCACGACCGCCAAGCTCTTCGACGTACAATCCCTCGCATCTGTCACCGCGGTTGCGGTATCGCAACTCGTTCCTCGGATCAACTCGCACAACAAGGTGCTCGTCGCACGACGACTGGGCGGCAGTGCTTGGCGCCGCCGTGCCGCCATCGGCGGAACCGAGCAGGCTGGTCACAAGGAGCGTGGCGCTCAAGCGAATGCTCAATCGTTGAAAGCGCATAGTCCCCACCCTCGCTCGCAGTGTTTCACGGCAACCGCCCCAACAACTCCGCGTACTTCCTCGTCACCAGCTTGTAGCCGTCCTTTGTCGGGTGGAGTTCGTTCGCCCAGTCCTTCTTGTAGTGCGAGTCGGTTCGCAGCGTGTTGCGAAGATTGAGGTACTTCACGTGTCCGCTGAACTCGGGAGCGAGAGCGACGGCTTCGACCATGCGGTTGAACTGGTTGATGAGGTCTCGCATGAGTGCGTTGCGCTTCGCGAGATCGTTGAATCCTTTGTCGCGAAAGCCGGGTTCCAGCCACGGTCCGGGAAGAAACCACCAGCCACCCAGGAATCCGCGCCCGTCGGCAACGGGGTGGTCGTAACCGTGCAGCACGATCGGAATGGTCCGCCCGGTGATGTCCTTGCTCACCTTGGTGATGGCGCTGATGATGGTCACGTACGACGCGCGCAGGCGGTCGTCGATGATGCCGTCGACGACGCGCTGGTTGAGGCCGGGGTTGGGCGATGAAATGTGATCGAGCATCACGCCGAATTCGGTGCCGGCGATGTCGTTGCCGCCGCCGGACAGGAGAATGGCCTTGGGGACGATGGCCCGGCGCAGAAGTTTGTCCAGGCGCCGCGCGAACTCGGTGAGCTGGCCGCCGCCGTACGCCATCTGCTCGACACGGTCGCCCTTGTGCGCCACGGATTCGACTTCGTACCCGTAGTCGTCCTCGAGGATGCTCAAGATGTCGGTCCCGGGATAGTCGAACCACGAATCGCCTTCGGCGACAACGACGCCCACACTGCGCGGACTTCCGGCGGCGCGCATGCGTGCGGGTGGGATGGCCATCGCAGCCGGTGCTCGGCGCACGGCGTGTTTCGCGATGGCCTTCTCACGGCTCGCGCGCGCGATCTTTCGCTGGGCCATGACTTCGCTGGCCTGGGAAAGGCCGCGCCTGGCCGCTTTGCGCAATTCCTGTTTCATGACGATCCTCCCTTAGTGCTTACGCCAACGCACGCCACTTCCTCTGCCGCGTCGACCCAAAGAGATTGGGTGTTTGGGGATACTGCTGTGACGGCAACACGGCCCTGATCTTCTTGAACCAGTCGCGATAGGTCGCCGTGGAGGGGACCTTCTTCAACGCTCGCAGTGCGACGAACGAAAAGGCCCCGTTCGGCCGACCATTGAAATAGGCGTCGTAGCTGTACTCGTAGTCCTGGCAGCCGGCGAGGAGCAGCGACGCGTAACGGCCGGGCGTGCTGGAACGGTGGAGTGCGCGGCGCGCGGTGCCCAACTTGGCCATGTCGCGCGACGACAGAAACACTTCGGGGGGTAGGAAGCGGACTTTTCGCTGCGGCGCGCTGCGGCCGGCCATGGTGGGCGGCGTCACGATGGGAGCGAACTTGGTGACACTTCCGGAGTGGCACGAATCGGAGATCATGATGATCTTGGAACCGCGCACACGGCTGTCATAGATGTCGAAGAGTTCGTCGTCGCTGAGCGGTCCGTTGCGATCGACGTCGTACGGGCACAAGCACTCGTCGGTGCCATCGGGCTCGTCGCCATCGACATCGGGTATGTAGGATCCGTGCCCGGAATACTGCACGATGATGGTGTCGCCGCTCTTCGCGCTGCTTACGATGCCCTCGATGGCGTCGCGCATACCCTTGAGCGTCGACTTGCTGTCGAGTAGCGTGGTGACTTGGAAGCCTTTCGCCTTGAGCAACGCCGCCCAATCCTTGGCGTCGTTCACGCATCCCGCCAAGTCGCTGCCAGTCCCTGGGTAATTATTGATCCCGATACACAACGCTCGTTTTGCCATCTCACCGGCCTCCTTGTCCCTATGACGTGAACCGAACTATCGCGGCGGCGGAACCGTTTCCGCCGGACGAACCACAACGCTTCGCGCCATTTCGTACGCGCGATGGGCATCGACGAGCCCGGCGCCGGTAGCGCCGTCGTGGCCGCGGCCCGCAAGATCGCCCTGAAAGCTCTTTCCCGAGAGGATGTCGCGCGCGGACGCGCGCAGTATCTCCTTGGTGAGCGACGGGGAAAGTCCGGGCTGCACCTGCTTGAGCAGCGCGCACAATCCAGCGACCTGCGGTGCCGCGGCGCTGGTGCCGCTGATCACGGCCCAGCCGTCGTTGCGCTTGGTGCGGTCGCCACCGGCGTGTCCGAGCAAACGGTCGACGTGATCGTTGGGTTCGACCGGGAGCATGATGTATACGCCGCCGGGTTGTTGCCCCACCAACCCGCACACGTCGGGAACGTGACGCCCGGGATAGATCTTGCTGTCGAAGCTGCTCGCGTAGTTGGACGCTTCGAGGCGAAAATCGTTGCCGGCCAGCTCCGCGTGCGCATACGCCCCGCCGACGGCAATCACGTCGGGCATCTGCGCCGGGAATCCGTATTGCCCATTGCCCGCCGAAAAGCAGCACACGATGCCGCGCTCGCGGACGGCTTCGATGACGGCGGCTTCGAGCGGCTTGAGAAAATTGGGCAGCGTGTCGCCATCGATGTCGTATCCCCAGCTGTTGGTCATGACGGCGGGATACAAATCGCTCGCGGCCTTGAACGCGAGGGTGGGATTGAGTCCCATCTTGACGCCGATGAAATCGATGTCGGGTGCGATGGCAAAGACGTTGGCTGCCTCTGCGGTGCCGTGGCCGTACTCGTCGTGCTCGAGATCGATGGCGTCGGGCGCCAGGGTCGAATGATAGTTGTAACCGTGCCACTTGTAGAACGAGTGACTGTAGAATCCGGTGTCGGGCATGGCGACCAGAACCCCGCGGCCGGTCATGCCTTTTTGATGAACCGACGTCGCGCGCAGAACCAGCGCCACGTCGCTCGGGACGCGCAGGTGGTGGTAGGTCACGCGCGGCGGAATCGGCGATTCGAAGAACATGGGCGGCCGCTGGGGATACGCGCGGTCGATGAAATCCTTCAAGCGAGCCGGAATTCGGAACGGCGCGTCCTTCTTGTGCGACCAGTACGCAAGTTTTCCGAGTTCCTTGTGTCGCTCGCTGAATGGGCGAGTCTTGTGCTCCAGTTGCGTGTGGAACACGCTCTCCCAGCGCCTGTGCGTGGTGACACCGCTGATCGAAAAGGTTCCGATGTGTCGCACGTGCAGGCCCATGGCCTCGAGCACGCGCGCGGCGAGGATTCCCAAGCCGGGTGACGGCTTGAGATCGCGAATGGTTTCCGCGGTGATCGCGGTGTCGGCATCGAACATCGATCGTCCGGTTTCCGACTTCAGTACGGCTTCGAACGCAAGCTCCCGTTCACCGCCCGAGGAGATGGGAGCTCGCAGGTGTTTCCTGGCTGGCCGGGTTCTACGTGGCATGAACGCTCCGTTTCGAGAAGCAGACCTGCACTGCGAGATCGATGCGCCGCGCGCAGCGAGTACGCCATGCCGCGAGCGAAACGGGAAGATGAGCTAGTTCGCTTCTACGACGCACGGAATCGGGCGCGGTGACAAGGGCGGGCGGGATCGTGGGTGATGCGAACGTGTTCGGGTACGTCCGCGCGATGTCATCGATTCCTCGTGGGGAGCAGCGAGGTTCTCCCCTCGGAGTCTCCCCTTGGGCCGGAAGAATACCATTGTATGCCGATTACTGTCAACGGGACCGTATCCGCCTTTTGGATTCGCCCGACACCCCATGCGTCTCGACACTCCCCAGACTGACGCTCCCAGGCTCACCCCACTCGCGACCGAGTTCGCGCCCGACTGATTCCTCCGGCGCGCGCTTCGGCCTGTAATGACTAAAGCGGAGAACCCGAGCGAGAGGGGCAATGGGCTCTCCGAGGGTAGGCGAGGTTTGACCGTGATCGTCCCCCGTGTGTAACCTCCCCGTACCGCTCACCGGCATTGTGCGGCACTTCCAAAAGGGAGACTGTTCGCCGTGATTGACGGCATCCTTCTGGACTACGGCAGCAAACAGCACCAAGCCGGGTGATTGGGCACTCTCGACTATTGCGCGTCCGATGTCGTGGACGAGCTCTTCGCGCTTCTCGCGGGCGATTCGGCGCCAGAAGCCCTTGCCTGCGCGGATGTCCGTCGCGTGGAACTCGATGGGTGGGTGCGAGGGGAAGTGGCGCTTCTTGAGGTCGTCGAGTGCGGTGGAAACGAAGTACGTGCTCCGCTCATAGATTGCGGCGCCACCGAGTATGAAGTGCCTATCGCTGGGGTCGTCCGGGTTCCCGGACTCGTCGAGGTAAAGTAAGTACACGCCCGCACCACCCATCCACCCGCGAGAATCAACAAGGCGACCGACGGCTTCTTGAGCCACGGACTCCGATCAGAAGGGAGCCCTGCCAGTCGCCCACTCATAATGCCGTCACCCAAACGACGTCGTCAAGAGTTGACTACCGGCTGGAATTGAGCCCTCGCATCCGCGAGGAGTTCGAGAACGGGCGACAGTATTACGCGATGGACGGGAGCGCGCTGGCGGTCCTGCCGGATCGGGCCTCGGACCGGCCGGGCGAGGACTGTCAAGATAAGGCTTGTCCGTTGACGCGTTATGCGTCAGTATTGATGCATGGCGCGTCACTCACGATGCGGCCTCCTGGCCCCGCTGCAAGAACGCATCTTGGCTTTGATGCTCACTGGGTCGAGCCGCGAGTGGTACCGGAGCGAGCTCGCGCGAGAACTGGGAGTCTCGCCCTCCAGCCTTCAGCGTCCGCTCGCCAGACTGGTCCGCACGGGGGTAGTCGTCGCGAGCCCCGACGGCAATCGAGTCTACTACGGCGTCGAAACCAATCATCCGACACTCCCGGAACTCAAAGGCCTCCTCGCCAAGACTTCGGGGGAGGTTGCGAAGTTGAGCCCAGAAATACGACAACGGAAGGCGGAAATCGAACACCTTTGCCGCCGTTTCCATGTGCGGCGCCTGGATCTGTTCGGCTCGGCGGTTAGCGAGAGCGGGCGAACGGCCCAGAGCGACTTTGACTTCTTGGTTGAGTTCGAGTCGCTTCCGGCAGGTGCGTACGCGGACGCGTACTTCGGGCTGTTGGAGGCGCTCGAGAAACTCCTGGGTCGGCCGGTGGACCTCGTCGTCGGCTCCGCGATCAAGAATCCGTATTTCCGGCAGGCCATCGAGCCCACGCGGGTACCGCTCTATGCGGCTTGAGGCCAAGAAGTACCTCTTCGACATTCAGCAGGCGGCGGCGTTGCTGGCTGAATTCACCGCGGGTAAGGAGTTCGCAGACTACGCGCGCGACGCCATGCTTCGCGCCGCGGTCGAGCGAGAATTCGAGATCATGGGCGAGGCGCTGGTGAAACTGACCCGGCTGGACGAGGAAATCGTCGTGCGCATCACAGGCTATCGACGCATCATCGCTTTCCGCAACATCCTGATCCACGGTTACGCCGATGTGGACGACCGGCTCGTGTGGGACGTCGTCGAATCGAAGCTCGTCGTGTTGCGGCGAGAAATCGACGCGCTACTCGCCGACGGTTAGGCCGCGATTGGTGCCAAACTGTGCGCATGGACGCAGCCGAAAGCCGGACAGGCAGGGAACCCGTGTTTCAGCACGAACGATCTCTGCGGATGTTCCATCAGGGCCGAGAGTGTCAAATACTAATTTGACATGAATTACTACTATCTTGCGACATTGCCGCCTGCGGACGCTCCCCATCGCGCACAATCCTCATGCTATAGTTCGACTCCGCGCCGCCGCGCCGGCGGCCGGCAAAGGCGGAGGCTCGATCATGCCAGAAGAACTCGTCGATCTGAAGATCGCCGACCAGAACGCCGCGATCCGCTATCTCGGGGAGATGCAATCGCGGGCGATGGATCCGATCCACGAACCCATCCAGAACCTCTTCGACGAAGGCGCGACGCGGATCGAGATCGAGCTCGACCCTCGCAAGCACCAGGTCCGAATCCGCGGCGATGCCAAGCCCATCGTGTCCACGACCGAAGCACGCCGCATCCTCCAGTCCATCTGTGCCTCCCAAAAGCGCAACAAGCTCGGCGAGAAAGGCGTGGGGATGCTGTCGTTCGTGACGGTCGCCGAGTCGATGACGACGGTCTCGCAAAAAAGCGGCCGCGTGGTGTGGTTCAAGCTGGAGCGCGAGAATCTCGAGCGCGGACGCGTCGGTGCGGACGCACGGAACCGATTGCCGTACGCGGGGACCGAGATCGTGCTCAAAGGCATCAACCCGCGGAACATGAAGTATCGGTTCGGACAGGACCGCGTGGTCAAGGACGTCAAGCGCCGGTGGGGCCCGTTTCTTTCCACCGGCAAACGCATTCTGGTCAACGGGAGGGACGTGACGACGATCGACGAGCCGCTCAAGGGCGATATCTTTCAACGTCGTATCGAAGTTCCCGAGATCGGGAAGGAAGCCTGCATCGACGTGCTCCTGATCGTCGTCAAGGAACCCTCCGACCTGGCGTCCGTCAGCGTCACCCACCGCGGCCAGGCGAACTTTCTCATGTCCGACGTGCCGCTGTTCGAGGGCATCAACGCGTTCACGCAGGGAATGGTCCACGGAACCATCTCCGGCGACATCGCGCCTTTGAACGCGAATCGAAGCGGCTTCAAGGAGAGCGAGGCATTCGACGCGTGGGCGGAGCGAGTCATCGACCTGGAAGACGAGCTGGCTCGAATGATCGAGGAGCGCGCGCAAAGCGCGGCCGAGCAGCGCTATGCGGCGATGCTCAAGGACTGGATGGAGCACTTGAAGCGCGTCTTCAGCGGAAGCGAGCTGGCGAGCGCGCGAGCGAGCGCCGGCGAAGGCGACGAGGAAGGATGGCCGGAACCGCCCGGCGAGGGCGAAGGCGGCGGCGGGGACGGGACGGCGGCACCGGCGGTCGTAACCCCACGCAAGGGTGGAGGTGGGCGCATGCCCACGGTGCCGTACGCCGGCTTCACCAAGGCGCCTCCGGGGATTCGCGTCGTGCGCGAGCGCCGGGCGTTTCGGATCAATGTCAACCACCCGGACTACGTGCGCTCCGCCCGCAACCCGCGTGACCTCAAGCGATACCTTCAGGAGGTGTGCATGCACGAGGCGTATCTCTACTCTCTCGACGGCAAGAAACGAGAGCTGTTTCAAGAGTGCGAAGACGAGTTTCTGGGTTATTGGACGCGGGCCTTCATGAGCGCGGAACGAAAGGGGTGACGGGGCGCCGACGGCGGGGCTCGGCGCTGACGTCGATAGTCGGCTGTTTTGTCAGCTTTGTACAACGAGACGGTGTATGTGGGGTGAGCCGGCGCAGCGAAGCGGGAAAGGCGACAATATGAAGAAGGTAAGTAGGAAGCCGCGCACGAAGGGTCACGGCGACTTGCGCCCGGAGTACGACTTCAGGAAGGGGGAGCGCGGCAAGTTCGCGACGCGGTATGCGTCCGGGACCAACGTGGTCGTTCTCGACCCGGATGTAGCCGCGTTGTTTGCCACCTCCAAGGCCGTGAACGACGCGCTACGCGCCCTCGCTGGCATCGTTCGCGCGGTGCGCGCACGTCGGCGTCCGGGCCGAAAGAGTGCGTAGCGGAGTCTTCTCCTGCCCCACGATTCTGCTAGGTTGGCAACTCCTCCCCGAAGTTTCGGGCTCCTCCGCCGGAGTCGTCGCCTCGGTCGGCGTCGACGTGGCGCGAAAGTGATAACGGCTGGGTCAAAATAAGCGGATAGTTCAGCGGCCAGACGGGCGGGTCGTTCGCCGAGTCGCCGCTCCAAACGCCTCCCAAAGTGACCATGATGGACCCAAGGTCGCCCTCCAGCACCGGCGTGCCGTTGGAATAGGTTTCCGGGATCGTCAGGTCGAACTGGAGACTCCTTAGATGCTCGCCGGTCGTGAGCGGCTCGAAGTCCACAGTCAGTCCGAGTCTCGGCGCACCGGTGCCGGCCTGACCCGAGCAGGCGGCCTCGGCGGTCGTGAACGCCCACGCGGTGCTGGTTACACTCGGTGTCGGGCTGGTGCTCCCGTCGAAGGAATCCAAGGCACCACTTCCAAAGAAACCGAAACCGCTGGTCCGAATGGTCATACCGGACCTCGATCGGCGGAACGAAGGTCATGGTGACGATGATACGGCCGCCGGGACCGTAGCCGGAAAGAACGGCGGAGTTGGGGATCCACGAGAGATCGTGCGACGTCCGACGGCTGGGGAAGTCGTAGAAGGTCGAGTATGTCATTTCGTCCGGCGTCAGTCGAAGGTGGAGACAGCCGGTGTTCGCGTCGTCGCACGGGAGTCGCCGGGGACGGGATCGTCGTCGTCGCCGCATGCGCCGAAGAGGACGGCGATCGTTGCGAGCGTCAACGTGAAGCGCGGGGCGAAACGCACCATGACGGGCCTCCTCATGGAAGACGGATTACTTCAGCAAGTTCATCTTCGCGTGGCGC
This sequence comes from Candidatus Latescibacterota bacterium, assembly GCA_022615275.1. GTDB lineage: Bacteria > Krumholzibacteriota > Krumholzibacteriia > WVZY01 > JAKEHA01 > JAKEHA01. The sequence continues at coordinate 6,332 of JAKEHA010000200.1, read as the reverse complement.
GTTCCGTCGGGTGCGCGCAATTCGACGAGGTACACCCCCGAGGCCGCGCGCTCGCCGCGGTGATTGACTCCGTCCCAGTTCACGGAGTGCGCTCCGGCGCCCATCCATCCCGAATGCAGTGTCGCGACGTGCTCGCCGCGCACATTATAGACGCGAATCGACACGTCGCCGGCGGTCGCGATGTTGAACGCCAACGTCGTCGTGGGATTGAAGGGATTGGGATAGGGCGCGCGCATGGAGAGACCGGTGCGCTTGGGGGCGGGCCCCACCGAGGTGGCTCGCGTCTTGTTGCCGCGGAAGAGCCGGTGCGCTTTCTCGTAACCGCGCATGACGAGCTTGGACTCCGCTACGGGGCTCGCGATGGGGGTATCGAGGAATATCACATGGATGAAATCCGCGCTGACCACCTGTGTGGCCGCGGTAGTACCGCGCGTGGGCGGATCGCCGGGGATCACGATGTCCATCACCTGACCGAGATTGATCCACATCGACCAAGTCTCGTCGGTGTTGTGGAGCACTTGATACCCGATCGCGGCCGGCCAGGCGGGCAGTATCGCGAACGGCACGGTCTCATCGGAATGGACGAACTCGGCGGTCGTCGTGTGCCCCGTCTTGATGACGCTACCGAAGTCGGTCTTGGGAGTCTGGCGAGAGGACGCGTAGAGCGCCACACCGACACCGTCGGGCACCATCTCGATGCCCATGCGCGCCAGAGGGCTCGCCTCTCCGGAAAGGCGGCTCACGAAGTCCCAGTCGGTTTCTCCGGGCTGCGAGCTGGGTGACGGGCCGGGCACCCATTCGATCCCGAATTGATCTTCTTGCACCACGGGCTCGAAGGTGAATTCGCCGCCCGGGGTGTTTCCGTCATCGACGGCCTCGACGTACGAGAGCGGGACCCAGTTCTTCGCGAAGCCTCCTCCGAAACCGGACATGAGATAAAAGCCGTCGTCGCCGGTGCGCACGGTGTTGGGCGCTCCGGTGAACGGGATCGTGAAATCGGACGCGCTCGAGAAAAGGCGACCCGTTTGGGTAAGCAGGGCGGGAACATCGCCCTGTCCGAACACCATGATCCGGTTGGCGACAAATGTTCCCGTGGAGATCGTCACGGGCACGGGATCGGCATAGTCGTACGCGATCGAGAACTGGTCGCGGATATCGACGCCGGTCTGGATGGGGAACGCGTTCGCGCCCACCACGATTCCACCCACGAGGGGACTGGGCGGCCCGAGGGGCAATCCGACCCCGTCGAAAAGCTGCACGTTTGCGCCGGGAGAACCGAACTCGCTGAAATCGGGGATCAACGTCCACGACAAGCCGTCGCACGTCCCGGAGAAGTCCGCCGTGCCGCTACTCCCATCGGTCAGTTGGCCCACCGCGTAGAACACGTCGGTGTCGCCGGCGCTCGCGAATTTGAGGTTCTGGGTGATGCCCTGCGAAGTCTCCGACCCCTTCGCTTCCATCTCCACTCCGCCCTGGAGCCCCGCGGGTACGGTGAGATTGAATTTGATTTCCGCGTCGAGATCCTTCGAGATGATGCCGAACATGGTGCCGCGATGGAGGCGCCCTTCGATGAGTTGCGCGGCGTCCTCGAACTCCATGGTGTAGGGAGCGCTGGGCGGAGGCACACTGCACAGAACGACGACCTTTTGCAGCTCGGGCTGCGACGTGGGATTCGACGGGTAGGCGCGTAGCTCGTTTCCGGTCGCGATCTGCCCCGCCGGCCCGGAGAACGTGGTCGGTGCGGCCGTAGTGAGCATGATCATCGGCGCGGGTTCGAACGCGGTGACCAAAGGCGAGACGCCGATGGCGGGAACCGCGTGCATGTCGACGTCGATCGCGCTCGGCTCCCCGGCGCACGACAAATGGTCGCCGAGCGGGACGAAGGTCTGCGCGACCGGAGTGCCGTCGTTGCAGATCTCGATGAGGTGTCCGTCCGCACCGGTCGAGCTGAAGTCGACGAAGATATCGACGCCGCTCGATGGACCGGTCACGAGGCGGATGCACGGGTCGATGCCGGGCAAGTCGGTCTGCACCTCGAAGAACAGCTCGCGCCCGTCGGGGGCGGGCAACCACGGAAACTTGACCTTCACTCCCTGCGCGCGCCCGGTCAACAGCTCGAACCCGTCCGCTCCGCTAAAGCTGAGGTTGCCCACGAAGAGTTTCTTCGACACGGGCTCGACGACGAGGGTCGCGAGACCTAGTGGTGCCACCTCGGTCCCGTGGAATATGACGGGACCACCGGGCTGGGAAAAGGCGACGGCGGGGAGAACGACGGCGAGAATCGCGAGGATTCGCGAACGAGCGTACATGAGTAACCTCCGGGTTCGAAGGTGTCATGGGTTCGGGGTCCGTGGCACGTGTTGACCCGGAGTTTAACACGAGCGGAATCGACGGACAACGAGTCATTCCGCCGTTGTACGCCGCGGCGGTTCAGGGTAAACTCCACACACCATTCGTGCCGGCCTTGGCCTCGCCACAGTCTCGCCCTCGACTCGGGAGGTTGCCATGAATCCTGCGCGTCTCTCGTCCACTATCGTCTCGACTGTCCTAGTCACATCGATTCTCCTGCGCCCCTCGCCTGCGGCCGCCCAGCAGGTGATCGACTTCCATGCCGTCTTGCTCCAGAACCCCGTGGGAGCAATCGCGAGCGAAGCCCGTGGCATCGCGGAGCGCGGTTGGGAACCGCTCACAATCGCAGGAGCGGTCGAGACGTCGACGCAAAATAAAAACGCGTCGTGCTGGATTCGCGTGTCGAACGTGTGGACCGGTCACATACTGCCGGGCCTGGTCGCCAACGGCGAGAGTTGGGCGAACGCGTTCGACCACGTGCGCGCGGCGCAGGGCGAGTGGACCATCGTGGTGGGGGCGGCGATGGATGAAAGCGGCGTCCAGAAGCCGATGCGGTGGGACAACGTGACGAACCAACCGTGGAGCGGGCAGCCGCTCCCCACACCGCCCGGTGGCAGCGGCGAAGCATTCTCCGTGTACCTTTTGTTCAAGCCCGATGGAACGCCGTTGCGCGCGCGCGCCTGCGGCTGGGTCAGCGAGGCGCCGCCGACGGTGGCAAGCGGCAAGGCGACCGCGTCGATACCGCCGGGAGGGAGGCCGGCCTTCATGCCGCTCAGCATCGGCGGCTCGAACTTGATCTATCCCGATTTCCCCGCAGGACTCGACGGCGTCATGTATGACGTGGCCTCCTCCGACGCCGGCGTCTTGATGGGGATCGGCGGCGGCCAGAACACCGCGGGACAGTGGCGGCCGCAAGCGTGGGAATCGCTGGACGACGGGCAAGCGTGGTCGAACGAAGAACTGCCGCTGCCGCTCGGCGCGCCAAGCGGCGAAGTCATGGATTGCGACCACGAAGTGGGGCGCTGGCTGGGCGCGGGCTGGGGAATGTCGAGCGCCGGTGCGACGGTGCCGCTTTTGTGGGAGATGAACGCGAACGATCCCGTTCCGACGTGGATCGTTCACGAGCTGCCGTTGCCGGCCAACGACGAAGGGGGGCAGAACGGCTCCGTCCACAAGCTTCCCGGCCGCACGAAGTACGCGAACATCGTGCTGAAGCGCGGCATCGATGCCGTGGTCGGTATCTGGGTCGACAATCCCGGCGGCGGCTGGACGTTGTACGAGCCCGAGGACTACCTGCTGAACCCGGAGATCGGAATACCGGTGGCACCGGCGGGAATCGACAAGTACGGCCGCGTCGCGGTCAAGTTCCCGAATCTTCCGGGCGTAGCTTCGAATGCGCCCACGCAAATGGGCACGACCGCGGGGCTCCTCATTCCCTCGCCGGAGACGGGCGTCGACGACGGTGCGTCCGCGCCGCGCTTGATCGCTCTCTCGGCCTCGCCGAATCCGTTCACGTCGGGAGTTCGCATCGGCTACACGCTGCCGTGGGACGCGTCCGTGAACGTGACGGTCCACGACGTGACGGGCCGCGTGGTGACGTCTCTCGATCGGGGACGCCGCGCGGCGGGCGAGGAGCGCGTCGTGCGCTGGAACGGAATCGCGCGTGACGGACGTCGCGCGGCATCGGGCGTCTACTTCGTGCGCGTGGAGACGCCGTTCGCGACGACGACGACGAAGATCGTGAGGATCGACTAGGCCCGCTCACGTCCCCGGATCGCCGATCCCGCCCCCCGTGCGGGCTCTGGCAAGAAAGTTACCGTCGCAGCGACGGTACGCTCCTTTTTCACAATCTTCGTGATTTGATGCTTGCCACGTTCGCGCTCGGTGCTCAACCCTTGCCTCACGGCAAGGTTCAATCAAAGGAGTACCCATGAGCGCACGTTTCATCGCTGTCTTGACACTTCTCCTATGTTCCTGCGCCCCGGGCGCGGACGTCGACTCCATGCTGCGCGACTACGACGACTATGAGAAAGACCTGCGTGCGGTTGCGTCCGACCCGCGTGCGCTCGAGATCCTGGACGGAGCGCAGGCGAAACGCGCGCAAGCGGGCGCCCTGGTCGAACAGGGCGACAAGAACCAGGCGGTCCCGTTGATCGAAGAGGCGAATGCGGATGCACGTCTGGCGCTCGAGTTCGACGAAGCGATGACGGCGTCGCGACGCGCGGACGAGTGCCGCCTGCAAGTCGAGCAGGCGCGCAAGAAATGGAGCGAAGCCGTCTTCGTGCTGGAGCAGACCGAGGAGTTCGTGGGCAAGGACGCTCCCACGGCGAAGCTGGAGCCGTCACCAGCGCCGGCTCCGCCGGCGCTTCCGGCGTCGACACTCATGCCCGATTCTTTTCCGCCCGCGTCGATGAGTGACATCTCCACGCACTGGGACGTCTGGCGAAAAGTTGCGATGGACAACAAGGTCGCCGCGGGGGATCTCGAGAAAGCGTACCGTCACGGCGCGGCCGTGCCGGAAAAGGCCGACGCCGCGACCGAAGCCCACCACCGATATCTCGCCGCGCGCGCCGTGCAATCGTTGGAATGCCGCGTGCGGGGTGATGTGAACGAGCAGGTGTGCGTCGACGCGACGCAGCACATCGCCGCCTACGGCGACGCCCGCGAGGGTGCGTTGCGCGCGACACTCGAGTTGGAGCGCACGCTCCAGGCCGACTTGCGCCGCGACTTGGACCAGCTGCGCGCCGAAGCGAAGACGCGCCAGGACGAGTTGTTCAACGCCTTGAGCACGATGGAAGGGAAGTTCGCGAGCATTCATCGCGACGCGCGTGGGACTATCGTGAGTTTGGCCGACATTCTCTTCGACTTCGACAAGGCCACACTCAAGCGCGACGTCGAGTTCAACCTGGTCAAGATCGCGACCATTTTGAATCAATTCGGGGAGATGAACATCCTGATCGAAGGGCACACGGACGCGATCGGCTCCGACGAGTACAACCTGGGCCTGTCGAAACGACGGGCGCAGGCGGTCTACGACTTCCTGGTCTCGCAGGACGTCGACGCGAAGCGCTTGAGCTGGGAAGGCTACGGGGAATCGCGCCCGGTCGCGGACAACGACACCGACGAGAACCGGCAGAAGAACCGCCGCGTCGACCTGGTCATTCAGGACGCGCCCCGGGCGCAGTAGCGTCAGCGCGCCGGCGGCTCGGTGATCACGGTTCCCGCGCCCGTGATCTGAATATCCACGCCCACTGTCGGCGGGTCGTGGGCCCAGGTGTTGCCGATCGCGAATATCGTCCCCGCTCCGGCGTGTCGCACCGCGTAGCCCGCAATGGCGGAGAAGTCGTTCTGCCCCGGGCGTGACGTTGCCCAGGTCGGGCACGCCCAGGCCGGTATCGACGTAGACGGCCGGGCCGGCGAGGAAGGTGTTGTTTCGAACCACGGCGTTCAACCCGGAATTGACGAATGCCGCCACGCTGTACCCCAGGGCCCCGTTGAAGGTGTTGTGTTGAATCAACCCGGCCGCACCGTTGCCCCATTGCACGCCGGCGAACGATCCACCGATGGTGTTGTCGGCGACGTAGAGACTATCGATCATGGAGCAGCGCACACCGTACGAGGGACCGTCCATGACGTTGTTGCGGATACTCGCGAGGCCGGAGCCGTCGACGATCAGCCCGTAGAACTGCGACTGGAATGCGTTGTCGTGCACGTCGACGTTGGCGCCGTTGCCGGAAGTGACGCCGGAGTACGTGCTGAGAAAAGTATTGTGGTCGATCTCCATGTCGACGCCGTCCACGGCGATGCCCGCGTATAGATTCGGGTTGCTCGCACCTTCGATGGAGAGACCCGCGATGCGAGATCCGTGCGCACCCACCAGCGTGGCGCCGGCAACCACGGAACTAGCCTCAATGCGTCAAAAGATCGAAGCGTGACATAGTTTCTGATAGCAGAAAGGCCCTCCGCTGTGGGAAGAAGTGAGT
>JAKEHA010000199.1 GCA_022615275.1 Candidatus Latescibacterota bacterium | reverse complement strand
CTGCCGCAAAGCTCGCCCGGCGCCAAGGCCGGCGTGTCGTCGATAAACATCTTGGCTTTGTCCAAGATCGCCACCGTCGAGGTGACGCGGGATATTTTCACAGCCTCTCACTCGTCTTGCTGGCGAGTCACATCGGTATTCGTGAGATCTTGACGGTGGACCGCCGCGACTTCCAGGTCTATCGGCTTTTGGACGGGCGGGAGTTCGTGCAGGTCCTTTCCTAGCAGGGGTAGGTTGGGCATCGCCCACCCATTGGCCGAGCCACGCCGCAAACGGTGGGTGGTGCCCACCCTACCTGACTGAGCGTCGAGAACTGGGCTTCGTAGCTCGATCCCTCGATCCGAGTCTGCGACGAACGATCGACCACAGCCGCGGCGATCCCGGCCACTTCGCGGCAGGCACGCAGGCTTGTTCCCGCACCCAAACCGCCGTGCTATGCTCACGAGCGGAAGCGGCTCGCCGGTTTGCGCGTTGCAGGATAAGATGGGAGGTGGCTCCATGAGGAACCGTACACACGAGAGATTTCTTATAGATCTCAAATCTTGGATGGGACTGACGCTCTGGCTGTGCGCCGTCGCTTCCGGCGAGGCCACGGAGAACGTCATCACCTGCGCCCCCGAGCCACCCTCGGGCCCACCGATATTCATTCAGGGTCTTCGTGAAGTCGTGTGGGTGAAAAAGGGGTGTTGTCACAAGGGCGGTAGCATACAGGTGAGTATCTTGAGGCGCAACGCACTCGCGGGTCCGACGGTCACGTGGCCGATGTTGGCGACGTCGATGCGGGCGCGCGAGGCGGCGTCGGTCTCGAGCCACTCTCCGGGCTGCAGAGTCCCCTTGTCCGACACGCCCCGCGCACCGACCACCGGCTCGCCCTGGAGCGATGTGACTTCCCAGCCCGCTCCGCCCACGACGCCGTGCGAGCGCCATTCGCGCACGCCCGCGACGACCAGCAGCACCACGGCCGCAGTGGCCGCGAGGCGCCACGCGTAGCCGGCCGCACTCCACTTCGGGCCGCGCCACACCCAGCCGTACACGCGGGAACGTCCTTCTCTTCCGTATTCGATCCTGCAGAACAGCCCGGCTTCGATCTCTTGCCAAAGATCGTCGACCGGTTCGATCTCGCGCGAGAGCTGCATAGTCGTCTCGCGCAGCGCTTCGAGCGCGGCCAACTCCGCGGCGCATTCCAGACACGACGCCGTGTGCTCGCGAACCGCCCGCGCCCTATCGGGCGCGAGATTCCCATCCACGAAGTCGTCCAGCCACTTTGCAACGTCTGCGCACTTCATCGTTCCAACTCCTCACGCAGCAATCGGCGCGCTCGATGGAGCTGCGCCTTCGAAGTTCCCACCGCGATGCTCATGTGATTCGCGATCTCCTCGTGGCGGTAGCCTTCGACGTCGTGGAGGACGAACACGACGCGCGCCTGCGCGGGCAGGGCCGCGATCGCGCGTTCCAGGTCGACGCGCGTGCCGGCCCCGTCGTCGCGGCGACCACGCACCGGCTCGACCGCTTCGAGTACATCCGAGCCTGCTTCGCGGGCCGACCATTTCTTGTCTCGTCGCAGTCTCATGAGCACCATGTTCACCGTCAGTCGATAGAGCCAGGACGCGAAGGCCGCGTCGGATTCCAAGAGCGAGAGCTTCTGCCACGCCCGTACGAAGGCGTCTTGGGTCAGTTCGCTCGCCTTCGTTCGCTCGCCCGAGAGTCGCAAGCAGAGCGCGTGCACGCGCCCGACGTGGACGCGGTAGAGCCGCTCGTACGCCGCGCGGTCGCCCGCGCGCGCCGACTGCACCCAGGCCGCGATCTCGATCGCTTCCGGCGGGGTCGTCACCGTCGTCTCCTGGGCTGCCGCGTGCATGCGTGAATTGCGATCTCCTTCGTCCGTTTAGATGCCGTGGGCCTCCGAATGGTTGGAATCCTACCGACCGACGGCAAATTCTGCCCCGCTTCCCCCCTCCCCCTTCGCGCTATATAATGAGGCAACTCGGCCCGCCGCGGCACGACTTTGCGTCCGGCGGCCTTGGCCCCCCCTCGTCAGGAGGTTGACCGATGAGAGGTTTCTTGATTCGCGCGCTCATTACCGCGCTGGGGCTGTGGGTCGCTTCGGCGATTCTCCCCGGCGTGTACTCGACCGGTTTTCTGGCGATCCTGGGCGCCGGGCTCTTGCTCGGCATCGTCAATGCCGTCATCCGGCCGCTCATCATCGTTTTGACGCTCCCCGTGACCATCGTCACCCTCGGTCTTTTCATCCTGGTCATCAACGCCGCCATGATCGGACTGGTCGCGAAGATGCTGAACGGCTTCGCGGTGGGCGGGTTCGGGGGCGCGGTGTTGACGTCGATCATCGTGTCGATCGTGAGCTGGTGCGGGAACGCCTTCATAGGCACCACGGGGCGCTTCGAGCGCTTTGCGGGCGGGCGCAAGGCGTGACCGCGCCCGCGCCAGCGTGAAAGAGCGCCACGAGCTCAATCCCCGGACGCGGTTCTCCAACCGCGTCGACGACTACATCCGTTATCGGCCTGGTTACCCGCCGGAGCTGCTCGCGTGGTTGCGAGAGGCGATTTGCTTGTCGCCGTCATGGCGCGTCGCCGACATCGGGAGCGGGACCGGGCTACTTTCGTCACACTTCCTCGAAGCAGGTTGCACCCTCATCGGCGTCGAGCCGAACGCGGCCATGCGCGCGGCCGCCGAGCGCGCATTTGCGGAGAATCCGCGCTTCGTTTCCGTGGCGGGCTCCGCAGAGGCGACCACGCTGGCCGATCATTCGATTGATCTCGTGAGCGCGGGCCAGGCCTTCCACTGGTTCGAACCCGTCGCGACGCGGCGCGAGTGGCGGCGGATATTGAAGCCCGCCGGCTACGCGCTCGTCGTCTTCAACTCGCGCCTCATCGAGGCTACTCCCTTCATGCGCGCATACGATCAGTATCTGATCGATCACGCCGTAGACTACACCGGCGTCGATCATCGGCGGGGTGTGCAGGAGAAACTGCACTCGGTCTTCGACGGTTATCAAGAGAAGCGTTTTCGCTTCACCTTGCGCCATCGCTACGACGACGTGCGCGGGCTCTCGATGTCGTCGTCGTACGTTCCCGCACCGGGGCACCCGAGGCACGAGGCGTTCTTCGCGGGGTTACAGGAGATCTTCGACGCCCATGCGACCGATGGTGTCGTGGACTTTCCGTACGAAACGGAGGCGTACGTGGGGAGGGTCTAGCTATCGAAAGGTCTTGCGAACACCGCGTCCCACGCCGTCATTGACGCCTTCGGATTCAAGTCGGCGTCCACCAGTCCGCAGGTCACGAACAAATAGAGAATCGACCCCGGCGGTTGCGGCGGGAACGAAGCCAAATCGAGATCGGTGAACGTCAGTTGAAACACCGCGATAGCGTTCGCTTCATCGAGTAGCTGCGCCTGGCGCTCGATGTAGCGCCGCTGCTCGTCCTCGCTCGACACGATGGTGTCGATGGTCGCCGACGACCAACCGCCTTCGGTCACCATCACCGGAATCGTGCGTCCTTCGACCAAACGGGTGTAGTAGTCGAGCGGGATCTCTTCGGGTTGCGCGAAGCGGGCGAGATACGGATACGACGAAAGCCCGAGTTCTTCGATGAAGGGAAAGTCGACGAAGTCCTGGTCGATCCCTTGATAGGGACCGCCGAAGCGGCCCCACGCGAAGTCGACTTGCACGCTGACGCTCAATTTCACCGTCGCGTCGATGGCGCGCACGTCGGCGGCCGCGTCGTTGGCAACTTGGCGTATGGCCTGATAGAGCGAATCGGGCGACGCGCCGCGAATCAGGTTGGTCTCCAGCGTGAGTCCCAAGTGCTCCGGGCGCACGATGCTGTCGACTACCACCGCGTAGCGGCGGAACATCTGTTGAATCGCGGGCTCGGTGATGCTGCGACCGTTGCGCACCAGCGCGTCCGCTTCGCCGCCGCGATTGAGCCCGTTGGCGGGATCGAGATAGATCCACAGCGCGTGGCCCTTGAATCGATAATAGTTCGCCAGCGATTCCTGCTCGCGAATCACCATCGTCTCCACGGGCACGCCCGCGAGCAGAGAATCCCACGGTAATTCGAAGCTCATGATGGCGGCGTCCGCGCGCAGCGACCACATGTCGATGGCGGCGATGGCGGTGGGAAGATCGGGGCGCGGCGGAATGCCGGAGAAGCCCATGCGATACGTGCGCGTCGGTGCCTCGGCGGGCGGGGGTGCGGTGGAATCGTCGGAACACGCGACGAGTCCCGACACCGAGAGCATCATCATGAGCGCGTAAGTATGACGAGCCGCCTTCGACATAGGTCCGCCACCAGGCCCCGGCGTGCAAACCGCGCGCCAAACAGTGCTTTGTATCCTCTATAAGTCCGTTGTATGCTACGGGTGTATCGACTGGCGCGCCAAGCCAAGATATCACTATGTCTTTTCACATGCTCAACCTTCCGGAGCCCATCCTCCGCGCCCTCGACGACGCGGGGTACGAGACTCCCACCGAGATTCAGGCTCAGGCGATTCCGCCCGCGCTCGAGGGTCGCGATCTGATCGGTCGCGCCCAGACCGGCACGGGCAAGACCGCGGCTTTTGCGATTCCCATTCTGGTGCGGCTTTCGAAGACGCCGGCGCACGCGGCGGCACCTTCCCGAGAGGAGTCCGAGAGCGACGCGGAGGCGTCCAAACCGCACGCGCGCCCGCCCCACCACCCGCATCGCAAGAGCCATGAGACTCCCGCGCGCGCGGTGCGCTCGCTGATCTTGACACCCACGCGCGAGCTCGCGGTGCAGATCGAGGAGTCGTTCAAGGCCTACGGCAAGTATGTCGACGTGCGCGCGCTCGCGGTCTACGGCGGCGTGCGCATCGATCGTCAGTTGAAGAAGCTTCGCTCGGGCGTCGACGTCGTGGTGGCGACACCCGGCCGCTTGCTCGATCACTTGGGCCGCCACACCATCGATCTGCGCCACGTCGAGATCTTCGTATTGGACGAAGTGGATCGCATGTTCGACATGGGCTTCATCCAAGACGTGCGCAAGATCATCGCGAAGATACCGGAGCAGCGGCAGACGCTTCTGTTCTCGGCTACCATCTCGTCGGAAGTGAGGCGCCTCGCAGAGCGGGTCCAAAAGGACGCGATCCTGATCGAAGTGGGCGCGCAACAAACGCCCATTCACACCATCACGCAGTACGTGTTCCCGTGCCCGCGCGACCGCAAGCTCGACCTCTTGCGCACCATCCTCGAGAACGAGCAGTGGGACATGGTGCTCGTCTTCTGCGGCACCAAGGACAACGCCGAGTTCTTGACGCGGCGCCTGGCGCACCACGGCATCGACGCGGGCGAGCTGCATTCCAACCTGTCGCAGTCCGAGCGCAAGCAGGCGCTGGAAGGATTCAAGAACGGCGAGCATCGCGTGTTGATCGCGACCGACATCGCGGCGCGCGGGCTCGACATCGAAGGCATCTCGCACGTGGTCAACTACGACGTGCCACGCAACGCCGAAGACTACATCCATCGCATCGGCCGCACCGGGCGCGCGGAGGCCTTGGGCGACGCCGTGACGCTGGTCGCGTTCGACGAAGAAGAATTCATGGACCGCATCGAGAAACACATCGGAGCGAAGATCGAGCGGCGCCGCTACAAGGACTTCGACCACGGCGTGGGACGCATCGGGCCCGGCAAGGACGCATCCAGCCGACTGCGGCAAGGGTCGCGAAGGTCCTCCAAGCGCCGCTACGTGTAATTCGCGGATCGCGCTTCCGCGATTTCGCCCCGGAAACTTCTTCTCTCCCCAACCGGGCATCCCCGGCCCCGCGCATCCCTCTCGATACCCTCCGCTCCCTTACTGCGCGATCGGTCCGTTTCTTGCCGAAGCCAGGGTACGTTCTCACCGAACTGCGCGGCGGTCGTGCACCCCGGCGAATGCACTCGTGCAATCGTGGGGAGTATCGTGCGCCACTGTCAGGTGCGCCGGCTTGCGGGGTGCGCGCCGCGCGAGAACGCAGCGACCGTGAGTTGTCAAACGGTCGGAAGGAGAGTTCTCCGTGATGCTCAAGTGGTTCACCGCGCGCGGCCGCATCAGCCGCCGGCAGTACCTCTTGTCCGTGCTCGCGATCGTCTTGCTGACCTTCGGGTGGTTCTACATCAGCGGGATGATGGCCTTCAACGAAGACCTCGCGATCAAGGCCACCGGCATGCTGCTGTTCGTGACGACGCTGGTCGCGGGTGGCGTCGTGAACGCGTTCCTGGTCGTGCGTCGCTTGCACGATCTTGGCAAGCCGGGCGCGCACGGATGGCTGCTCCTGGTGCCGATGTACAGCATCTACCTACAGCTCGTGCTCCTGTTCGCGAAGGGTGTCGAGGGCCACAATCAATACGGCCCCGACCCGGCCGCGGCATAGGCGCCTCGATCCGGAAATCGCAACGTCCCAACCGCTCGGGTGCACGCCCGGGCGGTTTTTTTGTGCTACAGTCACGCGCGATGCGCACTCACTCGTACGACGTAGCCGTGGTCGGCGCCGGTCCCGCCGGGGCCGCGACCGCGCTCTATGCCGCGCGCGCGGGGCTCGACGTCGCGCTGATCGACAAGCGCACGTTCCCGCGCGACAAGATCTGCGGCGACGCGGTCGCGCGCAAGAGTCTCTCGCACCTGCGCGAGCTGGGGCTCTTCGATCGCGTGGGTGCAACCGTGCACGAGCCGATCGGGCGCGCGGTGCTGTCGTGTCCCAACGGGCACGAAGTGGCGATCGATCTCTCCTCGCCCGAGGAAGCGTCGCCGCACGTGGTGTGCCGGCGGGAGATCTTCGACCACGTCCTGGTCGAAGCCGCGCGCGCGCAATCCACGTTCATCGAAGGCGCCGCCGTCACCGACGTGGTTCGAAGCGGTGCGCGCGTCGAAGGCGTCGTCGTGCACGAGGGCGGCCGCGACGGCGAGGTGCGCGCGCGCGTCGTGGTGGGCGCCGACGGCTTCGACTCCGTGGTGGCGCGGCGGCTCGGGCTCTATCGCCACGATTCATCGCGCTGGTTCGTCGCCACCCGCGGCTACTACCGCGGCCTCGACGTCGCGCCCAGGACCGTCGAGATACACTTCTTCGAAGAGACCCTCCCCGGCTTCCTGTGGTTCTTTCCCACCGGCGACGGTGTAGTCAATGTCGGCCTCGGTCTCGTTCATCTCGACTTGAAGCGCCGTCACGTCAAGCTGCGCGACGTGCACGAGTCCGTCATCGCCTCACCGCGCATGCGCGAGCGCTTCCGGCGCGCGGAGCGTATGGGCGAAGTCCACGGCTGGAATCTCCCCACGCCGGATTTTTCGCGCACGCTCGCCGGCGACGGCTTCCTGCTCGCGGGCGACGCCGCCGGCCTGGTCGATCCCTTCTCGGGCGAAGGCATCGGTAACGCGATGGACTCGGCCAAGGTGGCCGCGGCCACGATCGCCGAGAGCGTGCGCGCGACCGACGCGACGGAAGCCGCGCGTGTGTTGGGGCTCTATACCAAGCGGCTCTGGGACGCGGTCGACGGGAACGAGATCAAGCTACACTACCAGCTGCGCTCGCTCGCGCGCAGCCGCGGACTGCTCAACTTCCTCGTGGGTCGTGCGGCCGCGCGGCCGGACGTAGTCGCGTGGTTGCAATCGATGACGACCGAGCACGGGGCCGTCGCGCGCAAGCGCGACCTGCTCTCACCGCTCACCTACGCGCGATTGTTTCTCAATCGATAAACGAAAAAGGCGCCGGCCGGGTGGCCGACGCCTTCTTCGGACTATCGTGCGCTCTCCGCGCGTTCGCCTACTTCACTACCGTGATCTTCTTCGACAGAGTTTGCGATGCCGTCTGCATCTTGACGAAGTAGACGCCGGAGGGAAGATTGCTCGCGTTGAACGACACCGAGCCGGGGCCTGCCGCGCGGCTGCTGGTGTCGAGCAGCGTCGAGACGCGACGGCCGGCGACGTCGTAGACCGCGATCGACACGCGACCGGGCTGCCCCATCGTGAAGTCGATGGTGGCGGTCCCCGTCACCGGGCTCGGGTACGGTGCCGCCAGCGTGAACGTCGGCACGCTGCCGGCGACCGGCGTCGACGGTTCGCTCATCCCGCGAAACACCAGCGCGTAGTCCTGGACCTGTGCCGGCTCGAGCGTCCCCTTGTGGGTCACCGTGACGCGATAGAGCCCTGCGGGAGCATTATCGATATCGATCTGCTCGACGTTGTCGACCGTGTTATCGCCCTTAGTGGCCGCGTTGGCGGGTGCTGCCGCACTGAGGCGCCATGGTGACGTCATGGTGCCGGAGGGTATATGCTCGATACGAAGATCGAGGTCGTTGATGAGCCGAGACGTCGTATTGTCGATGGCCGGCGGCAGGACCGACGCCGGCGGGTCGGTCCACGCGATGGTCACGCGCACGTCCTGCGGCGCGGCTACGTCGAAGTAGTAGGTGTCCGTATCGAACTCGTTCAGGCTCTCTTCGATGACACCGAGGTCCGCACCGGGCGCGGCGTGCACGATGTCCGCCATGCGATGCACATTGAGGAGACCCCAGCCGTTCGAGTAATCGGGGCCGTCGGCGGCTCCCGCTTCGTCGGCGGCGTTGATGGCGAGCGCTTTCAAAGTAGAGGACCAAGGCGACGTGCCCTTGACCGTCTCGTAGTCCTGCGCGATCAGGTTGACCGACCCAGCCGTGTTGGGTGTCGCCATCGACGTGCCGGACGCGTTGACGTACGCGAAGTCCGACGAGCTCGTGGCCGAGAACAGGCTGGCGCCGTTGGCCACGATGTCGGGCTTGATGCGGCCATCGTCGGTCGGACCCCAGCTCGTGAACGCTGTCAGCACGACGTCGCTCGGCTGTGTGTAGCCGGCCGCGATGTCGTTGCACGCGCCGACGCACAGGATGTTCTTGGCCGTGCTGAAGTAGCTGATGGTGTCGTAGCCGCCGCTTTGCGCGTCGGTGGGGTGGAGGTCGACTGCGTTGACCCAACTCGCGCCGTTCCAGTGAAAATGGCTCGCCGCGCCGGGGCCGTTGTCGTCGCGCTCGTTGCCCGCCGCGACGCAGATCAGGTAGTACGGCGCGTTGAACGCGATCTGGTCGTACTCGCGCGCGCTATCGTCGTAGTACCCGAAGCCGTAGTCTTCGGTGCTGCTAATGGAAAGGTCGCCGTACCAGTACCACGACCCGCTCAGAATCCAGCCCGTCACGTACCCATACGAATGGTTCGAGATCTGTGTTCCGCTCGCGGCCGCCGTCGCCATTTCGATCGTGTCGTTGTCCCAGTCGTATGCGTGCAGCGGCGCCGCGTACGATCCACCGCGCGCGCTGACGTTGATACCGGCGGCGATCAGCGTTCCGGACACGTGCGTCGGGTGGAACTGGGTGCCGTACGGCGATCCCACGTCGATGATCGTCAGGCGGCCGCCGAACTCCTGGTGGGTCGCGCGCGGAATGCCGCCGTCCCAGATCGCCAGTTCGCCGGCCGCCGTGGTCGAGCCGCTCAGACTGTAGAAGCCGTTGCCCACGCCCAGCGGCCATACGTCGTACGTCCGCGTCGTCAGCGCCGCATTCAAGTTGTGAACCGTGTAATACGCCGGCATGCCGTTCTCGCGGATGAACATGAGCGCGATCTCGTGGTTGCTATTGAGTGCTTGCTGCGCGGGATCCGTGGAGCGAAGCAGGTCGTAATAGAGTGGCGTCTTCTTCGCCTGCAGATTCCGTTCGTACTTCTGCGACAATTCGTTGAGCGCGGCGGCGTCGGTGGAGCGTTGCGCGAATGCGCTGGTCACCATTGCGGCGAGCGCGATGGTCGTCAGCGCCGTGGGCACGATCGCGAGACGACGGAGGCCGTTACGATAGGATGAACGCATCGGGTCTCTCCTGATTCCTTGAGGTAATTGTGCTGACTGGACGCACGGAGCGCCTCAATTATAGCACAGTGGTCGCGCCGGCGCCCGCGCAGAGTCGGCTCCCTCGAGCCACGCGCCCCGGTCCGTACGGGAACCACGCGCAACCGCGCGCCACCCCGTCGCACTGCTATAATAAAGCTCGCATGAAGCATACCCGTCCCGACCTCGGCCTCGGTTCACACCCATCCGGGTCCGCCTTCCCGGCGACCCGGCATTCGCTGCTCTCGCTGGCTCGAAGCGCCGACGATGCCACCCGCCACCGGGCCCACGACGCGCTGCTTTCGTGCTATTGGAAGCCGGTTTACAAGTACGTGCGCGTGCGCTGGAACCAACGCGCCGAGGACGCGGAGGACCTGACCCAGGGGTTCTTCGCCGACGCCGTCGATTCGGGCTTCTTCGATCGCTACGATTCCGAACGCGGGCGCTTTCGAACCTACCTGCGCGTGTGTGTCGACGGCTTCGTCGCCAACACCCACAAGTGGGCGGCCCGGCAGAAGCGCGGAGGAGGTATCGCGCACGTGCCGCTCGACTTCACGACCGCCGAAGGCGAGCTGCGCGAACTGCCCATCGCGGGCGGCGCGGACCCCGAGGCGATGTTCCGCGACGAATGGGTGCGCCGCATGTTCGAGCTGGCCGTCGACGACCTGCGCAACGAGTGCGAAGCGGCCGGAAAGCAGATTCACTTCGCGCTCTTCGAGCGCTACGACCTGGACTCGCCGGAGGCGCACGGGGCCGGCGAGACCTACGACGACCTCGCGCGCCGCTTCGACATCCCGGTAACCCAGGTGACGAACTATCTCGCGTGGGCGCGGCGGCGGTTTCGCGAGGCGCTGCTCGAGCGCGTGCGCGACGTGACCGCGAGCGAAGAGGAGTTTCGCGCCGAAGTGCGCGATCTCCTGGGGGGCTTCGAACCGTGAGCCCATTGGGACCGGGCGCCATCGCCCGCCTGCGCGAAGCGGTCGAGTTCCCCGACTTGGCCGGGACCAAGTACGACGCCGTCGAAGCCGTCGGGCGTGGCGGCATGGGTACCGTGTTTCGCGTCCACGACCGCGAGCTCGCGCGCGACGTGGCGCTCAAGGTGTTGAGCGCGCGCGAAGTCTCCGAAGAGGCGCGCGCGCGCATGCTCGATGAAGCGCGTATCCTCGCGCGCCTCGAGCATCCCGGGATCGTTCCCGTCCACGACGTGGGTGTGCTACCCGACGGCCGCGTCTTCTACACGATGAAGCTCGTGCGCGGCAACCGTCTCGATGAATACGCGCGTGCGACGCACGATATTGCCGACCTCCTGCGCGTGTTCGTGCGCGCGTGCGAAGCGGTCGCCTTCGCGCACTCCGAGGGCGTGGTCCATCGCGACGTGAAGCCCAGCAACGTGATGGTGGGTGCGTTCGGCGAGGTACTGGTTCTCGACTGGGGGGTTGCGAAGCTGCTCGATCGGAACTCCGCAACGCAGGCGACCACCGCCGATACCGTAGAGCCGTCGACGCCCGCGACGCCGCCGCCTCGCCGGAGCGCCGATACCGCGACCGGCGCCGTGCTCGGCACCCCCGGCTTCATGGCGCCCGAGCAGGCGCGCGGCGAATCCGCCCGCGTCGATCCGCGCAGCGACGTGTACGCGCTGGGCGCCATGCTGCGGCAGGTACTGGAAGCGTCGCGCGCAGCTCCGGTCCCCCGCCGGCTGCGCGCCATCTGCGACCGCGCGACCGCGGCCGAACCCGCCGCGCGCTACCCGGATGTCGCGTCCCTGTCGCGGGACGTCGAGCGCTTCGCGACCGGGCAGGCGGTCAGCGCCTACGAAGAGCGCTGGACCGAGCGGGCCCGACGGCTGGCCTCCCGCCACCGCGTCGCCATCACCCTGATCGCCGCTTATATATTGATGCGGGTGCTGATTTTTCTCCTCGACCGGCCCTGATGTGCTAAAGGAACCCCGCGAACTGTTGAACAAGTGAATGAGGGCCGAAGGGCTCGGGAAAGGGTCAAGAAAGGATGGGCATGAACAAAGTCGCACTGGGTCTCGTAGTGGGGGGAATCCTGGGCGCCGTCGACGGCCTCTCCGCGCTGGTATCGGCGCCGGAAACGCAGCCGCAGATCGTCGGCATCGTCATCGGGTCGACCATCAAGGGGATAATCGCCGGTGTGTTGATCGGCTGGTTCGCACGCAAGGTGAGTTCGGTGACGGCGGGGGTCGTGTTCGGATTCTTCGTCGGTCTGGTGCTGGCGTTTCTCGTGGCACTGATGCCGGACGAGAGTGGAAAGCACTATTGGTGGCAGATCATGCTCCCCGGGAGCATCGTCGGCCTTATCGTCGGGTACGCCACGCAACGCTACGGTGCCGTGGCGCGCGCGTAGCCATCTTCAAGAAGGAGACATCCATGGCTCGAATCGTTCATTTCGAAGTTCCCGCCGACAATCCCGAGCGCGCGCAGAAGTTCTACGCGCAGGCGCTCGGCTGGGAGTTCACGAAGTTCGGCGGCGATGGGCCCGTGCCGTATTGGTTCGTGAAGACGGGGGCGACCGGCTCGCCGGGCATCGACGGCGGCTTGCTCCAGCGCGGGGCGCCCGGCCAGGGCCCGATGGTCATCGCCGGCGTCGCGTCCATCGACCAGTCGATCGAGCAAGTGCGAAAAGCCGGCGGCACTCAGGTGGTCCAGAAGATGCCGATCCCGGGTGTCGGCTACGCGGCCTACTTCCTCGATACGGAAGGCAACTGCTTCGGCATCTTCCAGGACGACGCCGACGCGAAGTAGCTCCCGACGTCGCGGCGCGCGGACCGAGATCTCCCGCTTGCGGGACACGGGACGCGCGCCCGACGCCTCCCCGCGTCATCGCG
>JAKEHA010000198.1 GCA_022615275.1 Candidatus Latescibacterota bacterium | reverse complement strand
CTGGAGCTTGAGCGACTCCGCGAGCACGCGTGCCATGCGACGGCTCAAGCGCTCGAGCGTCGCCAGGTCTTCCATGGTCAGCTCGCGCGCGTTTTTCGCAGACGAGACGTTGAGCACGCCGAGCAGCCGCTCGCCGCCGTCCTCGGGCTTGAGCAGCGGCACCGAGCACGCGGACGCGATGGCGACGCGGTCGCGACCCGATTCGTAGAGCGCTCCCACCGCGGTCTGCCGGATCAGCTTGCCCTTGCGGTCGCGCGCGACACCGCCCGCGATCCCGTCGCCCAGCTTCTGGCGCGTGTTCTTGACCACACGCTCGCTCAAGCCGGTCGCGAACGCGATGTAGAGCTCGCGCGCCTCGGGCGAGTACAGCATGATCGAGCCGTTGGTGGCGCCGGTGGTCTGCACGGCGACGTCGAGGAGGAACTTGAGAAGGCGTTTGCGGTCGAAGAGACGCTCGAAGCCAGCCAGAGCATCGTCGATCGAGTACGGCATCTTCTCGCCGGCGCCGACCGTCGTCGCTTCCACCTTGGGCTTGTGCGGCTGTTGCTTGGCGATGCGCGCGAGCGCCTGGGTGTGGTCGAGAATCTCGGCATCGCCCAGCATCTCCAACTCGCGCGCGAAGCGGTCGCGCGGGTCGGCCACCACGGCCACGTCGATGGGCAAGAACGACCCGATCTCCTCGGGGGTCGAGGCCCGTGGAACCCGCAGGATCTCCGCGATCTCCAGGCCCACCGCGGCCGGATACCGGTCATAGACGAATGCGATCTCGACGTCCCGGCGCTTGTGAAGCTCGCCAAAGACGAACAGGTCGCCCTCGCCACCACCGAAGATAGCGCAGCGTATTCGCTTTGTGGTCATTGTGTTAGATACAGCACTTCGAGTGCTTTCGACGACCCGGCCGCCGGCGGACGGACGCCTCGTCAAGGGGAGAGCAAATCGCGGACCATGATTCCCGGTCGTGCCGTGGAATGGCCGAGGGGGGTTGGGTGAAGCGGGCGTATGACCGTAACGGTTGTGGATGCGGGTGGTCGCGGTCCGTTACCGCGGGCGGTCTTTGAGACGGCGGATCAGATCCAGCGCGTCGAGGGGTGTCGAGCGGTCGAGGTCGAACGCATCGATCGCGCGGCAGAGCTCGTCGGCGGCGCGAGCGGTGGGAGTGAACAAACTCATCTGATCGCGAGACTTCGCACCCGTGGCATCGAGCCCATGCGCGACCAGATCGCGCCGAAGCTCGAGCGACTCGAGGATCTCTTCGGCGCGCTTGATGACGAGCGCCGGCAGTCCCGCGACCTTGGCGGCGTGGATCCCGAAGCTCTTGTCGCTCGTCCCGGGGACGATCTTGCGCAGGAACACGATGCCCCCTTCCCACTCCTTGATCGCGATCTTGAGATTGACCAAGCGCGGGTACGTCGACTTGAGTTGTGTGAGCTCGTGGAAGTGGGTGGCGAACAGTGTGCGCGGCCGCGCGACGACCCCTTGCAGCACGTACTCCGCCACCGCCCACGCGATGGCTAGACCGTCGTAGGTGGAGGTGCCGCGCCCGATCTCGTCCAGGATCAACAGGCTCCGGTCCGTCATGTGGCGCAGGATGTTGGCGGTCTCGTTCATCTCGACCAGAAACGTCGATTCTCCCCGGCTCAAGCGGTCGGATGCGCCGACGCGCGTAAAGATGCGATCAACCAGTCCCACACGGGCGCGATCTGCCGGTACGAAAGAGCCCATCTGCGCCATCAAGACGATGAGTGCGGTCTGGCGCAGGAACGTGCTCTTGCCCGACATGTTCGGGCCCGTGATGAGCGCGAACTGCCTGCGCTCGGGGTCGAGGTGGATGTCGTTGGGGACGAAAGGCTCGGTGACGACGCGCTCCAGCACCGGGTGACGCCCGCCCACGATCTCGATGACCGACGCCGTGTCGACCACGGGGCGGCGGTACCCGCGTGCGCGCGCCACCATCGCGAGCGATTGTACCGCGTCGATGGCGGCGATGCCCTCCGCCGCGCGCTGCAGCGCCTCGGCGTGCGAGGCCACGCGCGCGCACAGCTCGTCGTAGACGCGGTTCTCTTCGCGCACGCGCCGTTCCTCGGTGCCCAAGATGACGTCTTCGCGCTCCTTGAGCTCGGGTGTGAAGAAGCGCTGGCCGCTGACCAGCGACTGCTTGCCGACGTAGTCCGGCGGGACCGACTTGGTGTGCGCGTTGGAGACCTCGATGAAGTACCCGAAAACCTTGTTGTAGCCGACCTTGAGCGATCCGATGCCGGTGCGCTCGCGCTCGCGCGCCTCCAGGCCCGCGATCCAGCGTTTGGCGGCTTCGCTCTCGTCGATCAGTGTGTCGAGGGCGGAATCGAAGCCCTTGCGAATGACACCGCCGTCGCGCAGGTGCGAGGGCGGGTCTGCGACGATCGCGCGCGAGATGGTGTCGCACAAGGCGGCGTGGTCGCCGAGCAAGGCACCGGCGCTCTCGAAGAGGGCCGCGTTCGAGCCCGACACCGCCGCAAACAGCGCGGGCAGTTTTTCCAGCGAGTCGCGCAGCGCGTTCATCTCGCGCGGGATGGCCTTGCGCGCCGCGATGCGCGCCGCCAATCGCTGCACGTCGGCGATCCCCTTCAGGGCCTGCACGATCGCCTCCGCCCGGGTCGCGTCGGAGTAGACGCGCGCGACCGCGTCCAGACGCTCGTCGATGCGCGCCACGTCGCACAAGGGCTGCTGGATCCAGTGCCGGATCTCGCGCCCGCCCATCGGCGTCATGGTCTGGTCGAGCGTCTTCAAGAGCGTCGCGGCGCTCACCCCGCCGCGCAGCGGATCGAACAGCTCCAGGTTGCCGATGGTCTCGTCGTCCAGCGACATGAAGGCCGCGCCGCCCACGCGCGCGACCCCCACCACCTGCGCCATCGCCCCGCCGCGCATCGCCATGCAATGCCCGATCAACGCGCCCACCGCGGTCAATTGGCCGGGCGAAAGCGAGGACGACACGGCGCCGGCCCGCTCGCCGAATTGCCGCGCCAGCGATGCGCGCGCGGTGTCCTCGTCGAAGGAGGAGTCCGGGAGCTCGGCCACGAACGGCCCTTCGAGGTGCTCGTGCAATAGATTCGCGAGCTCCGTCGCTGTCGAGCGCGCGTACACCACCTCGCGGATGCGCTTGCCTTGCACCAGGTGCAAAAACGCCGACGCGGGCGCTTCGCCGCACGCGCACTCGCCCGTGCCGACGTCGATCCACGCCACCGCCATGCGCGCCTCCCCGCTGGGGTGCACGCACAGGCAGTAGTTGTTCTCGATCTCGGACAGCACTTGCGGTCCCAGTGCCGTGCCCGGGGTCAGGACTTCGACCACGTCGCGCCGCACGAGTCCCTTCGCCAGCGCCGGGTCTTCGACTTGCTCGCACACCGCCACCTTGCGTCCCGCCGCCAACAGGCGCGGGAGATAGGTGTCGGCGGCGTGGAACGGGACACCCGCGAGCGGGATCGGGTTGGGCTTGTTCTTGTCTCTCGTCGTGAGCGTAATGTTGAGGATCGACGACACCTCGACCGCGTCTTCGTAGAAGGTCTCGTAGAAGTCGCCGACGCGAAACAGGAGGATACAGTCGCCGTACCGGTTCTTGATGTCCCGGTACTGCGCCATGAGCGGAGTGGCGTCACTCATCGGTGGCTCGCGTGACGGGCATGACGGTGAAGCGCTCGTCGAGCTCCCGGGTCATCGACTCGCCCGCCGACTGCGCGTGTTCGATGCGATTTGTCCGCTGGTAACCAAGGTACACATGGAAGTGGGCTACTACCAAGACGAGGGACGGGAGTGCATTCTGATCGGCCATGCCGGACACCCGGAGGTCGAAGGCACCCT
>JAKEHA010000197.1 GCA_022615275.1 Candidatus Latescibacterota bacterium | reverse complement strand
GCGACCAGGGCGCCGCTGCCGTCCTGCATCAACGGCTGCCGGATGCGCTCGACGTTGTACAAGCGATTGAGCGACGCCTGTCCGCGAATGCACAGGGCGCCGTCGTTGACGGGATGTCCGGGGGTACCGTCGACCTTGACCGGGCGCTCGTCGCGGATGCGCGCCGTCACCGAGCAACCGACCGGGCACTCGGTGCACGACGTGGCCACGAACGTCGCGTCGCCGGGGATGACGCCGTCCTCGGGCGGAACCAGGTACGGAATGAGCTTTTCGGACTTGCGCGAGAGGTCGCAACCGGCCAGCACGGAGGCACCGGACGCGATCCCCATCCAACGCAAGAATTCTCGCCTGTCCATCGTGTTCCTTCCTCAATACGCCCGCGCGATTACTTGTGGCAGATCGTGCAGTCGGTCGGCGCTTGTTTCGATTCGTGGCACGAGACGCACCACCCCATCTTGAGCGAGCTCACCGCGCGCACCTTCGCCATCGCGGCCAGCTGGCCGTGACACTCCTCGCACTTGACGTCGGCCTTTATGTGGCGCTCGTGCGAGAAGTAGACGTGATTGCGAATACGGATGCGGTGCACGCGATTCCAGGGAATCGGCTCCTTGTCGTTCCAGTACTTGGTGAGCTTCTGGATCTCCGGGGTCTCGGTCTTGACGGCCACGTGGCACTCCATGCAACGCGACACCGGCGGCACCCCCGCGAAGGTCGACTTGTCCGCCGTGTCGTGGCAGAACAGGCACTCGAGGTTGAGCTTGCCGACGTGGACCTCGTGGCTGAACGCGATCGGCTGATCGGGCGCCTTGCGCTGCGTGTTCCACCGGAACCCGAGCAGCAGGATCAGCACCACGAAGAGTGCGAAGTAGCCGAAGATGGCCGCGCTAATGACTCGTTTCACCACGTTGACACCTCTAATGGGTCGGCGCCGCCGGCTCGGCGGGCGTGGTCTGGGTCTCGGTGGGCGCGGTCGCCCCGCCGGTCAGCTCCGCGAGGTGCTGGAGCTCGTAGGCCGCCACCGCCGCCGCCTGCGCCGGCGTCAGGCCCGGGTTGGGCATGGGCGGATACGCGGGGTCGACTTTCACGGGGCTCAATAGATAGGCCTTGAGCGACTCCGCGTTGTACTTGGGCAGCACGGTCGAAAGCGGCGGACCCACCAGCTTCTCTTCGAAGCGGTGGCACTGCATGCACACCTTGGTGAAGGTCTCTTCGCCCAGGTTCTTGCCCGAAGCGGCCGCCATCGCGGTCTCGAGCTCGACCTCACGCTCCAGGGCGGCCTTCTCCGCCGCCTGTTCTATCACGCGCGCGTGCTCGCGGTTGGCGTTGGCCATCGCGCGCATGTCGAACGATCCCGCCAGCACGAATACCAGCACGAACAGCGAGAACGTGGTCGCGCCGAAGCGCGGCTCGCGCGATTGCAGCGCGCCGAAGAACGAGTACGCGAGCACCATCGACACGAACACCACCGACGCGGCGAGCAAGTAGTTGGTGTTGTCGAAGACGACGTCGGGGGACGTGAACACGTAGAACAAGTAGAACACGGGAAGCGCAAAAGAGAACGCGAGACCGATCCCGGCGCCGAACTTGCGCACGAAAGCCGCATACTCGCGGTCCGAAGCGGCGCGCTCACCCGACCAGCGCAAGAGGAAGAAAAGCATCGCGGCCCCGGTGATCGCGAACGCGAGGTGCACGAAGAACAGGAACTTCCAGATCACGTTCCAGTTCAGGAGCAGTATCACGAGGTTCTTGAGTCGGAACCATTTCTCCGGGTCGTGCAAACGCGCGACCGTGCTCAACAGCACGAAGTAAGACGCCATCAGTGCGCCCAGGCCGAGGGTTCCGAGGCCCATGTGGACGTGGAAGTTGGACTTCCGCTCGGCAAACGATCCTCGGTAAAGGCCGAGGATCACGAACGACACGATGACGCCCGGGATCGCGAACACGATGTACTTCAGCGGAGCCCCGTTGGCCCCGACGAACCACTGCGTATAGATGAACGGGAGCACGAACAGGGGCAGCACCCCCAGCACGAGCATCGGAAAGCGGCTTCCCAGCACGGCATCGATGAGATCGCCGGCCAGGCGCGCGAAGCGCGGGTTCAGAATCTCGTGGTCCGAGAACGTCAGCCACATCGCCACCGCGGTCGCCCCCATCACCATCGCGATGTACGGCAAATGGATCGCGTACACCACGACGCCGAGGAACTCGAGCAGCGCCATGTGCTGCGCGGTGGGCGCGATGATGTGTTGGTTCAAGAATTCCATGAATCGCCTCTTCCGTCAGCCGACCAGCACGCTCAAGCTGAGCATGGTCATGACGAGCAACGCGTACACGTTGATCTGGTGAAAGGCGAGCACCTGGCCGTGGCTGCGCAGCATGGTGGTTGCGTGCCAGCCGAGCCACACCGACGCGGCGGCCAGGCCCGCGAAGGCCCACGCCGGCGACGCCACCCCGAACATGGGCATCGACACGCACGCCACCGCCGTGGCGATCATCCACACGTAGATGATGCGCGCGAGTTGGCGGCGCGAAAACAG
>JAKEHA010000196.1 GCA_022615275.1 Candidatus Latescibacterota bacterium | reverse complement strand
TTTGCAAAGCGTGCACCTTAACCTACCCTTCGCGGGCGATGCGGAGTTCGCCCGCTTGCATGCCGCCATACGCCTGCTGCTACCGATCTTGCCTGCCCTCGGCGGAAGCCGCACGGCGCTTCGGCTACACCCCAGGCTCCTTTCGCGTGCTGTGCACCGAGTTTCGCGCCGAATGCCCGGTTCGGAATCGGGAATCTCAACACGATGGAGGATTTCGGGCTCTTCTTGGACAATTGCGACTACGTTGATGGGAACGACGTGCCCATGTACCCGCGGGATTGTCCCGATAACGAGGATGGATATCCGGACGGTCACCGTGGATGCTGGAACGTCCGGATTCTGCCGCCCTCATACGAGTTGGGGCAAGCCCATGAGAATGACTTCGCCACTGTGGCGGATTACTATACGAATGGGGACGATGGATCCGCCATTGCGTTGCCGGACACGTCGCACGACACCATCGACGTCACTATCGTCGGGACGGACTACATTGTTTTCCGAGCCGGAGACTACTACAACGACGGCGGCGAGCATGAGCTACAGATTCGCATCGAAGGGCAGGCTCGGCAGGACAGTGGAGAGCAACCGTCGTGGCGAGTGCGGCCGATGGGATGGGTAATCGGCTATTGCTGCGAGCAGCAGTATCCGCAGCTCCATTCAGAGGACTTGGTGTTTATCGAGCCGTTGAGGTTCGATCCGCCATCGATTACGATTGCGTCGGCGTCTGCGAGTGCGACCGTGACCGAGTTCGGACGCAGTATCCAGACGGTGGTGATCGCGATGACGTTGGCGCCGGATTCTCTGTCGCACGCTCACAACGCATGGACGAGCGGCCTCGCCAACTATTTTACTTACGAGTATGAATACGGGGTGGCGACGCCCGGGGCGGCTAACCGAATATGGGATGGAGACGTGTTCGTCTTGGGTGACGTCACCGTTCCCGACAACGGGACGCTCGCGATCGACGCCGGCACGTACGTGAAGGTCTCCAACGACGACCTTTCTGGGGAGGGTGCCGACGTGGCGCGCGTCGAGTTCAACATCGACGGGGAGTTGGTGGTGAACGGAACGGCACAGGCCCCGGTGACGATCCATCCCTGGACGCAAGCCACCGCCGAGGACTGGGCCGGGATCTACTTCAGCGCGGGAAGCGAAGGCGGCACGTTCAGCTACTGCACGATAGGCTACGCCGACTTCGTCATCGACTCGTATGCGCCCGTCACGATCGAGAACTCGACGATTCGGGGGGCGTCGGATGCACTGATAAGCGTGTGGAGCAGCACGCTCGAGATCGATAACTCGACGATTCGCCTCTCGAATGGCGACTGCATCCGCTTGGACGAGTCGGACGCGACGATCAGCGGGACGACGATCGAGGATTATCAAGATTACGGCATCTACTCGGTGGGCAATGGAATCTACGACGGCGCGCTGACGATCACGGACTGCGAGTTTCTCGGCGATCCGAACGGGGTCTACGACGGCACGGCGGTGTACGTGGAGGGCACGGATGCGGACGGCGTCATCTCCAACACGCGCTTCGAGGACAGCGAGGTCGGCGTCAAGTACTACGATTCGAGCGAACCGAACATCGACGAGTGCGTGTTCACGGGCAATGACGCAGCCATCGAGTGCGGCTACGGCAGCTCGCCGATGATCGAGCACTGCATCGACTCGGCGAGCTACGACGGCAACATCACGGAGAACGGCAACGGTCTGGTGTGTACCGACGACGCGGCCCCCGGGGTGGGGGCCTGCAATTTCGAAGCGAACGCGGTCGGTGTCGTGGCGTTCGACGACGCATCGCCAGTGCTACAGGGCTACGGGGCAAACTCATTCATCTTGAACACGAGTTTGCACGTTGGCAACTTCGCCTATGCCGTGACGATCGGGGCCCAGGGTGCCTACTGGCAGTTGAACACGGGGTCGCCGAACTATTATCCGAAGGCGAGCAAGATCTCGGGATCGGTCGATTACACGTACGCGTTGGCGAGTGGTCCCAACCCGGTCTCTCCGCGACCGACTGAACCGCCGGTTGAGGCAGTAGTAACCGGCATGGGCAAGGCCCATCCCAACCCGTTCAATCCCACGGTCCAGATCCCGTATAGCGTTTCGGAAGCGCTGGACGTTCAACTTGAGATATTCGACGTCACCGGCCGGCTGGTGCGAACGCTGGTCCGTGATCACCGCCAACGCGGCCAGTACGTGGCCACGTGGGACGGACGAAACAACGCGGGTGAGCCGAGCGCAACTTCGATTTACTTCGCGCGCATGCGCGCGGGGAACGTCGTTCAAACCCAGAAGCTCGTGCTTCTGAAGTAAGGGGAGGCCAAGGACAATGACACATATCAAACTGTTTTTGACGGTCGTGATTGCCGTGGCTTGCGTCGGCGTCGCGCACGGTGAAACGGCCATCGTCAACGTGCCCGCCGAGGACGTGAGCACAAGCGACAGTGTTCTGACAATCTCCGTGACGCCGCCCTCGGCGACGATTGGGAAGCGCGTGGATCGCGCGTTTCTCGAAGTCGTGATTGAAATCGACGAGAGCGCCAACGACGACTTCAACGACTTCCCGATTCTGGAGCTGTACCAAGAAGGAAGCGAGATGCCGAAGCAGACGCTTTTGCTCTCGGCCGGGCACGACGGTGTGGTTCGGCTGGATGTGACGCGATTCGTTCGCGGGTGGTCGGGCAATGAAGCCCGTACGTTTGTGCTCGGGCGAGTGTCAGAGGACAACGCTACGGCCTTCAGCTTGGGCACAGATGGGCCGTGGGGCAGCGCGAAGGCACGCCTGGTAACCCGGTACAGTAACCGCGACGGCACGAGCGTCGCGGCCGACGTCGAGTAATCGTGTCGTGGAGCCCGGCCCGCCGAGCGGCGGGTCGGGCTCGCAGGCTTTGGGCTTGACGTTCGGGCGCCCACGCCTTATCCTGATGTCCAACATTGTCCTTTTAACCGGGCCCCGCGAGGCCCAGAAGGGATCCTACGAGTGACGAGCACGGCGTCCGCGCGCGCACGCGGGGCATCAATGACAACGACGCGTCGCCTTCCCTGGGAAGCCACGGGAGGGCGTTTTTTTGTGCCCGTCGGCGTAGGCGGCGGCGGGGACGGGAGCGGGGTGGAGCGATGAGCGATCGTACGCGCGGCAAGATGATCCTGGCCGACGGCGCGCGCTTCGACGGCTACCTGACGGGTGCCGCCGCGCGCCCCGACTGGCGCGGTCCCGTCTGGGGCGAAGTCGTCTTCAATACGTCGATGACCGGCTACCAGGAAGTGATCACCGACCCGTCCTACGCGGGGCAGGTGGTCGTGATGACGTATCCGCAGATCGGCAACTACGGTGTGACGGCCGACGATAGCGAGAAGGCGGCCACGGCGGCGCGCGCGCTCGTGGTCCACGACCTGCAGGAGTTCTTCTCGCCCGGGCCAGGCCGGGTATCGCTCGAAAGTTTCATGATGGAGCAGAATCTCCCCGGTCTGACCGGCATCGACACGCGCGCGGTGACCAAGCACGTGCGCGACAAGGGCGCGGTGATCGCGGCCATCGGCTGCACCGACCTTTCCGACGAGGAACTGCTCTCGCTCGCGCGCTCGAAGAAGCTCGACCGCTCGGAGCGTCTGGTCGAGAGCGTGTCGGGCACGCTCAACGCGGTCCACGCGGGTGCCCGCGGGCGCGCCGCCGTGATCGACCTGGGTGTGAAGAAGAGCATCGTCGACAACGTGCGGCGCCTCGGGCTCACCACACAGGTATTTGACACCGCGTTTCGCGCCGACGACGTCTTGAAGGGCGGCTTCGACTTCGTCGTGCTCTCCAACGGCCCCGGCGACCCTGCGGACATTCCCGAAGTCGTCGAACAGGTGAACCAGCTCATCGGCCGCGTGCCCATGCTCGGCATCTGCCTCGGGCATCAGATCATAGCCCTCGCGCTGGGAGCGCGGACCTACAAGCTGAAATTCGGACACCACGGCGCCAACCAGCCCGTCGTCGACCATCGCACCGGGCAGGTGTTCATCACGAGCCAGAACCACAACTACGCGGTCAGCGACGACATCGCGGACGCGACCGGCGTCACCATCACCTACACCAACGCCAACGACGGCACCTTGGAAGGATTCGTCGACGAGCATCGTAAGCTCGAGTGCGTGCAGTTCCACCCCGAGGCGTCCCCGGGCCCGCACGATTGTCGAATCATCTTCGATCGCTTCCACGAGCGCGTTCGCGAGTGGAACGCACTGAAGGGAGGCGACGCGCATGCCGCGGCTTGACGGAATTCAATCGGTGATGGTGATCGGCAGCGGCCCCATCGTCATCGGGCAGGGCTGCGAGTTCGATTATTCGGGGACGCAGGCGATCCGTGCCTTGCGCGAAGAGGGCCTGCGCGTCGTCCTCATCAATAGTAACCCGGCCACCATCATGACCGACCCGGAGATGGCGGACGCGACTTACATCGAGCCGCTGACCTTCGACGCGTGCCGCGCCATCATCGAAAAAGAGCGCCCCGATGCGTTGCTTCCCACCCTGGGCGGCCAGACCGCGCTCAATCTGTCTATGGAGCTCTCCGACTCCGGCGTCTTGGAGGAGTTCGGTGTGCGCCTGATCGGCGTCGACTTGAAGGCCATCCGCCGCGCCGAAGACCGCAGCCAGTTCAAGCTCCTGTGCGAAGAAGCCGGCTTCGACACGCCGAAGAGCGTCACCGTGCACACGCTCGATGAAGCCATGCGGTCGCTCGAGACGATCGGTTTGCCCGCGATCATTCGGCCTTCCTTTACGCTCGGCGGGAGCGGCAGCGGCATGGCGCGCACAAAGGACGACTTCGTGCGCATCGTGAAGTACGGACTGCAGAAATCGCCCGTGCGCGAAGTGCTGATCGAAGAGTCGGTGGAAGGGTGGAAGGAATTCGAGCTCGAAGTGATGCGCGACAAAGACGGCAACCACGTGGTGGTGTGCTCGATCGAGAATCTGGACCCGATGGGCGTCCACACCGGCGACAGCGTGACGGTGGCCCCGGCACTCACGCTCACCGACAAGGAATATCAAGTGATGCGCAACGCCTCGATCGCGGTGTTGCGTGAGATCGGCGTCGACACCGGCGGCTCCA
>JAKEHA010000195.1 GCA_022615275.1 Candidatus Latescibacterota bacterium | reverse complement strand
GAAGGGCGTCTTCGGCGGAACCGAAGAGACCACGACCGGCGTCATTCGCCTGCGCAGCATGCAGAAGGAAGGCGTGCTCAAGTACCCGATCGTCGCGGTCAACGACGCCGTCACCAAGCACTTCTTCGACAACCGCTACGGTACCGGCCAGAGCACCATCGACGGAATCCTGCGCGCCACCAACGTGCTGTTGAGCGGCTCGACCCTGGTCGTGGCCGGCTACGGGTGGTGCGGCCGCGGTGTCGCAACGCGCGCGCGCGGCATGGGCGCCAACGTGGTCGTGGTCGAAGTCGATCCGGTCAAGGCGCTGGAGGCGGTCATGGACGGCTATCGCGTCATGCCGGGAGTGGAGGCGGCCGAGATCGGCGACGTGTTCGTGACGCTCACCGGCAACATCGCCGTGATCCGCCGCGAGCACTTCGAGCGCATGCAGGACGGCGCCATCGTTTGCAACTCGGGCCATTTCAACGTCGAGATCGAGATCGAAGAGCTCGAGAAAATGGCGGTCAAGAAGAAGCGCGTGCGCAAGGACGTGGACCAGTACACGCTCAAGAACGGCAAGCGTATCAATATCCTGGGCGAAGGGCGCCTGATCAACCTGGCCGCGGCCGAAGGCCACCCGGCGTCGGTGATGGACATGAGCTTCGCCAACCAGGCGCTGGCCGCGGAGTACATGGTGAGCCACCACGGTTCGTTGAAGCCGGAAGTGATCGCGGTGCCGGAGCGCATCGACCGCGAGATCGCGCGCTTGAAGCTGGTTTCGATGGGCTATCAGATCGACGTGCTCACCGACCAGCAGAAACGTTATCTGGCCAGCTGGGAGCAGGGGACGTAGGTTCTCGATCAGATTTCGCTTCGAAGAGCGCCGTCGGTCCGAAGAGGCCGGCGGCGTTTTTCGTTTTTCAGTCTTTCGCGGCGGCTTCGTCGAGACGGCGGATTTCGAGCGGCGAGAGCTTGTTGGGATCGAGGCCCGCGGCCATGCACAAGCCCACGAGGTAGGGAATCGCGGGCACGGGCCCCGCGCAGTGGGCCTGCTTCAGCGCCTCCGAGAGCGGGCCGGCCTCGGAGTAGTCTTCCCAGGCGACGCGCTTCTTCGTCACCCACAGGTGGCCGCGCGCGGAGAGCCATACCCGCCAGCTCGGGAAATCTCCCTTGATGCGCCCGCCCGGCACCACGAGGCCCGAGTCGTCGGCTTTGAGGTCGATTTCATCGTCGTCGGTCTTGGCGAGCGCGACCGCGGCCAGCTGGAGAGGAGACGCGGAGTCGCGGTAGTGCGCGACGGTCTGGGGGTCCAGTTCGAGCACGACCACGGTGTCGTTGCCGATCGCGCGCTTGCGCGTCCACACTCGGACCACCGGGTTCCAATGCGACGACGCCGGATCGGCGATGACTTCCGCGACGAACGAATCCAGTTGCGGCGGGTCGCGCCGTCCGCGATAGATTTCCTCGCCGTCATAGCGTGTGTTGCACTTGGCACACGTCTCGTGCCCGAGCACGGGTGCACCCGTTTCGATGTATTTCTCCGAAGTCGCTCGTCGAACGGGGTCTTTGGTGTGCAAGGCGCCGCATTTCCCGCACTGCCAGTAGGCACTGGTCATACGACGGCAGGATAGCACAGGTCGGCCGGAGCGGGATGTCCGGACTTGCGGGCACCCCTCGCTTGTCCTACACTGAAGGCACGCCGCCCCGAAGAAAACCCGCCCCTGATCGACCCCACGCGCTCCCCGCCCGCGCCCGCAGGCATCGCTGGAGGTTGTCGAGATGGTCAAGCCCGTCGTCACGCCCCTCGCCCTCTTCGTTCTCATTGCGTCATTCGCGGTCGGATGGCGCGGCCCGTCGGCGTCCACGCCGGAGGGATTGGTCGCCCCCATCAACATGACGCTGGCCGATCAAACGCTCTACATCTCGGACACGCAGACCGGCGTCCACGTGTACGACGTCGCCGACCCGTCCGCCCCCCGGCCCGTGGCCGCGATCCCGATGACCGGCAACCGCGGCACGGCCGTAAAAGACGACATTCTGTACGCCAGCAACTACCGGAGCCTGGTCGTGTACCGGCGCGAGGGCGACACCTTCACGCTCGTGACCGAGCTCGAGCCCACATACGATCCTTGGCACGAGGGCGGCGGAACACCCAAGTTCAAGGGCGGCACGGAGGGTTACTACTACAACTGCTCGTGCGGTACCTCTTCCGACCAGATCAGCGGGGCTCCGACGCCGACCAGCGGCGGCAGCTCGTACGCTACCTTCGCACTCATCGACGACTGTCTCTATCGCGTTGGCAACTTCCAGTTGGTGGTCTACGACGTGGGTACGCCGGAAGCGCCCAAGGAGATCGCGCGTAAAGACGTGGGCTGGACAATCGAGACCATCTATCCCACCAACCAGTACCTGTTCCTCGGCGGCACCCAGGGGATGTCGATCTACGATCGCAGCAACCCCGCGGCGCCGAGGTTCATCGGCAGTTTCACGCACGTTCGTGCGTGCGACCCCGTCGTGGTATCCGAAACGACGGCGTACGTGACGTTGCGCGGGGGAAACGGGTGCGGCCAGACGCGCGACCTGCTTCTCACGGTGAACATCGCGGATCCGTCGCAGCCGGTCGTGGTCGCGGAGAAAGAACTGGCGACGCCGTTCGGTCTCGCCGTGCGCGATCCGTTCCTGTACGTCAGCACGGGCGGGAGCGGTTACGCCCTGCTGGACGTCACCGATCCGAAGGCGCCCGCGCCGCTGGTCGCGTGGCCGGGGTGGCCGACGCGGGACTTCCTGTGGTCGAACGACGTGCTGTTCGTGCTCGGGTTGGACGACGTGCGCATCTACGACGTGACCGATCCGAAGGCGCCGGTGCTCCTGGCGACGATCGAAAACGATCCCTCGTGAAACGGGGAGCTACTCGGCCTCGCTCCGCTCGACGATGCGGAACGACGCCTGCCGGAAGGTCTCCGACTGCGCGAGTTCATCCTTCACGCGCACGATGAAGTCGTACAGGCCGGGTTTCAAGTTCTCGCTCTTGATGGTCAGATGGAGCGGCTCGGTCGCGTTGTAACCCGAGCCGTCGAAGCGCGACGCAAACACGGTCTCGCTCCCGCCGAAGCGCTCCAGAACGCTCTTCTTGTCGTCCGAGCTCCGCGCCACCCGGTACTCCACTTCGTAGTCCGACAACCCGCGCTCGTCGAGCGAAAGCCGGTACACCTCGAAGTAGACCGGCACCGGCGTCCCCACCGCGTAGCGACGAATGGGGTGCGGCACCACTTCCAGCGGTCCGCGCGCGAAGGGCGACATTTCGGCCGTGGCGGCGATCTTTTGCGCGAACAGGAGGTCGCTGATGGCCAGGACGTCGTCGAAGTTGCGGGCCGAGACGTTGGTGCGGTACGCCGACGCGGTCTTGGCATCCAAGTCCGCCATGTTGACGGCCACGCGATAGTAGCCGCGCGGGAGCGAAAACACGATCTGCGCCGGCATCAAACGCGCGCCATCGGCGCGCGCGAGTGTCGACGGAAGCGAAACGTCCCGCTTCTGCTTGTCGACGATGCGATAATTCGCATCCATGACGATTGCTTCCGCTTGGTACGAACGTGCCGGAATGGACTTGCCTTCGATCGGCTCCACCGGGAACTCGAGATTCACTTCGACGCGATTGACCCCGTCGCCGCCGCGGAACTGGTCGACGCCGAAGTAGAAGGTGAACGACGTCTTCGCGAAGTTGAACGGGTACGACGACGGGGTGTCCTCGAGGACGCCCTCGAAATTGGACGCGTACTCGCGCGCCTCGTCCTGGTAGAAGACGTCGGAGGGGCTGGCGGGAAGGGCGCGCTCGTAGTCGCGGCTGGTCACTTCGTCGATGTCCTCCTCGGTCCCGTGCACGCGCGGGCGCAGCGGCGTGTCCTGCGGCAGCCCCTTGAACAGCTCGTCGAGGGTGCCCCAGCGGCGCCCGGTGTCGTTGATCTCCGGGGCCTCGTAGAACTCCAGGTACTGGGGCGGGATCTGCTCCTGGATGGTCTCTTCGGCGTCGTAGGTCAGAAACTCCATCAGCTCGGGCGACACCGCATCCGCGTCGCCGAAGGGTGTTATGGCGTACTGGAAGTTGCCGCGCAGGCTCTCGTCGCGAAACTGCACGATCATCTGGTGGCGCTTGTAGAACCACAACTCGCCGGGCGCGTGGACCTTGCGCGCGGTCACTTCCGGCGGCATGGTCCCGCGGTAGTCGGGGAAGCCGTAACGAATCAGCACCTCGCCGCGCTTGTCCCAGCCCGGAAACGTCGCGATCTGGAACTCGACCTGCGCGATGTCCGTGCGCAGGT
>JAKEHA010000194.1 GCA_022615275.1 Candidatus Latescibacterota bacterium | reverse complement strand
GCCGTCCATGTAGCACAGCCCGCCCTTTTTGTGCACGATCTCGACGATGTCGGCGATCTTGGTCTCGAAGAGACCCAGCGTGTTGGGGACGGTGAGCATCAAGACGGCGACGTCTTCGTCCATGGCCGCGCGCAGCACGTCGAGGTCGACGCGTCCGTCCTTGCCCGACGCGAAGGTCTTGGTCTCGAAGCCGACCACGGTCGCGGTGGCGGGGTTGGTGCCGTGCGCGGTGTCGGGAACGAGGACCCGGTGCCGCGACTCGCCGCGGTCGGCGAAGTACGCGCGCGCGAGCAGCAAGCCCAGCATCTCGCCCTGCGCGCCCGCGGCGGGTTGCGCGCTGACCGCGTCCATCCCCGAGACCGCGACCAGCGCCTGCTCGAGCGCGTGCATGACCGCCAAGGCACCCTGCGCGTCGTCGTCGCTCTGTTCCGGATGCAGCCCCGCGAAGCGGGGCATGGCGGCGACGTCTTCGTTCACCTTGGGGTTGTATTTCATCGTACAACTACCCAGCGGGAACAGGTCCTTGTCGACGTGGTGGTTCTTGATCGACAGGTCGATGTAGTGGCGCATTACCTGCGGTTCGGAGACCTCGGGCAGCCCGATGCGTCCCTCGCGCAGGTACTCGCGCGGAATGTCGCGCGGCGCTTCCGTCGGCCGCGACACGATGTGGTAACCGTGGCGGCCGCGACGGCTCTTTCCGTAGATGGTCTGTTCGAAATCCTTGGCTGCCATCCCTATCCCACCTTCACCAGGGCGGCGCGCGACAACGCGCCGCATAGCTTCTCGAAGTCCTCGTCGGTGTGCCGGTCGGTCGCGGTCACCAACAGGAGGTTACGGGCGCTCGGACCAAAATAGCGCGAGAGCGGAATCCCAGCTAGGACGCCCTGCTTGCGTGCGGCGTCGATAACCATGTCGGCATCCATCGGGCACGCGACCACGAACTCGCGAAAGAACGGTCCGCGATGGTGAAGCGAATAACCGTCGAGCGCACCGATCATGCCGGCCAGTTTGAGCGCGCGCTCGTGACACACGCGCCCCAGTTCGGTGAATCCGTGCTCGCCCAGGAGGCTCACGTACACGGTCGCGCGTGTGGCCAGCAATCCTTGGTTGGTGCAGATGTTCGACGTCGCCTTCTCGCGGCGAATGTGCTGCTCGCGCGTTTGCAACGTCAGCACGTAGGCGTCGCGACCGTCGATATCTTTGGTCGCACTCACCAGCCGGCCCGGAACCTGGCGGATGTACTCCTGCTTGCAGGCCATGAAGCCGACCAGCGGACCGCCGTAGCTCATGTCGTTGCCGAGCGGCTGGCACTCGCCCACCGCGATGTCGGCGCCGTACTCGCCGGGAGGCTTCAAGAGCGACAGCGACACCGGGTCGACCGACGCGACCAAGAGTGCTCCCGCCGCGTGCACGTCCTTCTCGAAGTCCCACGGGCGTTCGAGCACGCCGAAGTAGTTGGGCGTCTGCACCACCACGGCCGCCACACGATCGTTCAACTCGCGCTTGATTGCGGCGACATCGAGGTCGCCGGCGTCCGTGCTGGCAATCGACTTGAGCTCGATCTTCTGCCCGGATACGTACGAGCGCACCACGCGCAGGTAGCGCGGGTTGAGCGCGTGCGGCAAGAGCACGACGTCGCGGCGCGTGATCTTGGCCGCCATCAAGCACGCCTCCGCGAGCGCGGAGGCCCCGTCGTACATGGACGCGTTCGCGACCGGCAGGCGCGCGAGGCGCGAAATATGGGTCTGAAACTCGAAGATGACCTGCAGCGTCCCCTGGCTCGCCTCGGGCTGGTACGGGGTGTACGCGGTGGCGAGCTCGGGGCGGCTGGCGATGTTCTTCACCGCCGAGGGCACCGTGTGCTCGTAGATGCCGCCGCCCAGGAAGCTCGTGAGCTTGGTGGCCGGCGTGTTGCGCTCGGCCAGGCGCGCGAGCTGCCGCAGCACTTCGGGTTCGGTGCGCCCGCGCTCGATGGGCAGGAGCGCGCGCAGGCGGTACTTGTCGGGGATGACGTCGAGCAGGTCGTCCTCGGTCTTGAGCCCGAGGGCTTCGAGCATGGCGCGTCGATCGTCTTCGGTGTGGTACGTGTACGGCATGTTCTACTTTCCGATCATGGCTTGGTACGCGGCGTGGTCCATCAGACCGTCGAGCTCCTTGCGGTTGGAGATCTTGACGCGCACGAACCACCCGTCGCCGAAGGGGTCCGTGTTGACGAGGTCGGGGCCCTGCTCGAGGGCGCCGTTGATCGCGGTGACCACACCGCTCACGGGCGCGAACAGGTCGGCCACGGTCTTGACGGCCTCGATGGTGCCCATCGACTGCATCGCGGTCACGTTGGCGCCCACCTTGGGCAACTCGACGTAGACGATGTCGCCCAGCTCGCCGGCGGCGAAGTCGGTGATGCCGATGGTGGCTTCGTCGCCGTCGACCCGAACCCACTCGTGCTCCTTGGTGAACTTGAGATTCTTGAAATCCATGGTCGCTTCCTTTGTTAGTCCCGCGCGCGGCTCTTGTAGAACGGCAGCGGCACGCGCGTGACCGGAACGGTGTGCGCGCGAACTTGTACGGTCAATTCGGCGTCGACGCTGTCGGCGTCGACGTAGGCCATGCACAAACTCTTTTTCAGCGTCGGCGCGTGGGTGCCGCTCGTCACTTTGCCCACCATGGCGTCGCCGCGCATGACGGCGTATCCCTGGCGCGCGATGTTGCGTCCATCCAGCTCGAAGCCGACGAGCTTCTTCTTCGACCCCTTCTCGCGCTCGCGCACCAGCGCCGCGCGCCCCACGAACTCCGGCTTGTCGAGCTTGACCAGCCACGACAGGCCCGCTTCCAGCGGCGTGTGCTCGTCGTCGAGCTCGTGGCCGTACAGGCACAGCGCCGCTTCAAAGCGCAGCGTGTCGCGCGCGCCCAGGCCCGCGGGAGCGACACCGAACGGGGCGCCCGCCGCCCGCAGCTCGTTCCACAGCTCCGTGGCGCGCGCGGGCGGCACGAAGATCTCGAAGCCGCGCTCACCCGTGTAGCCGGTGCGGGAGACGATGATGCGCCCGCCCGGGCTCTCGAACGAGCGCCAACGATAATACGACACCGAGTCGATTTGATCGCGCACCGGCGCGAGCATGGGTGTTGCCTTCATGAGCTCGAACGCGCGCGGTCCCTGCACCGCGATGAGCGCCCACTCGTCGCTCGCGTTGTGCAGCTCGACCCGCTTGCGCGACAGGTTCGACGCGGCCCACTTCATGTGGCCGAAATCCTTGTCGATGTTCGACGCGTTGACCACCACCAGCGCGCGATCCTCGGCCAGCTTGGTCACCAGAAGGTCGTCGACCACGCCGCCGTTGTCGTGGCACATGGCGGTGTAGAGCACGCCGTCCGGCGGCAGCTTCGAGCAGTCGTTGGTGATCACGTGATTCAGGTAGGTCCAGGTGTCGGGGCCCGACACGATGAACTCGCCCATGTGACTCACGTCGAAGAGCCCTACCCGCTCGCGCACCGCCGTGTGCTCCTCGATCCCGCCCGCGTAGCTCACCGGCATCTCGAAGCCCGCGAAGGGGACCATCTTCCCGCCCGCCGCGAGGTGAGCGTCATATAATGGAGTGCGTTTGAGCATGGTTCGTGCGCTTCAGGCGACGGTTTCGTCGCGCGGCGCTTGTGCGGTCAGCGGGGCGCGCGCGCCCGCCATCTCGCGCAACATGGCCCCCGTGTGCGACTCCGCGCACTGCATGATATCGTACGGAGAACCGGTCGCCACCACCTCGCCGCCCGCGTCCCCGCCCTCCGGACCGAGGTCGATGATGTGATCCGCGGCCAATATTACATCGGGGTTGTGTTCGATCACAATGACCGTATTTCCTTTATCCACAAGCCGGTCGAGAACCTGGAGGAGCATGCGGACGTCCTCGTGGTGGAGCCCCGTGGTGGGCTCGTCCAGGATGTAGAGGGTGTTGCCGGTGCCGCGCTTCGACAGCTCGGCGGCCAGCTTCACGCGCTGCGCCTCGCCACCCGAGAGTGTCGTCGCCTGCTGGCCCAACTTGATATATCCCAACCCCACCGAGTGAAGCGTCTCGCACACCCGCTTGATCAACGGGAAGCTCGCGAACACCTCCACCGCCTCTTCGACGCTCATATCGAGTACATCGGCAATGCTGCGACCCTTGTACGTGATTTGCAGCGTCTCGTGGTTGTACCGGCGCCCCTTGCACGCTTCGCAGGTGACGTAGACGTCGGGCAGGAAGTGCATCTCGACTTTGATGACACCGTCGCCCTGGCACTTCTCGCAGCGCCCGCCCTCGACGTTGAAGCTGAAGCGCCCCACCTTGTAGCCGCGTGCGCGCGCGTCCGGCAGCTGTGCGAAGAGGTCGCGGATGGGCGTGAACACGCCCGTGTACGTGGCCGGATTGGAGCGCGGTGTACGCCCGATGGGCGACTGGTCGATCTCGATTACCTTGTCGATTTGAGAGACGCCCGACAGGGCGTCATGCGCGCCCGGAAGCACGTTCCCGCCATAGTGAACACGGTGCAACGCGCGGAAAAGGATGTCGTTGACGAGCGTACTTTTCCCGGACCCGCTGACTCCGGTCACGCACGTGAACACGCCCAGCGGAAACTCGACGTCGATGTTCTTGAGATTGTTCTCGCGTGCGCCGCGCACGACGATGGATTCTTTGATAAGACTCGCGCGCGGACCGCGCGTGATGGGCGGGCGGTCGTCGCGCAGGTATTTGCCGGTCAGGCTCTCCGGCACCTGGCGAATCTCGTCGGGCGTTCCCACCGCCACCACTTCCCCGCCGTGGATGCCCGCGCCCGGGCCCAGATCGACCACGTAGTCCGCGGCCATGATGGTGTCGCGGTCGTGCTCGATGACAAGGACGCTGTTGCCGATGTCGCGCAGGTCCTTGAGCGTTTTGATCAAGCGCGCGTTGTCGCGGTGGTGCAACCCGATCGACGGCTCGTCGAGGATATACAGGACGCCCATCAGCTTCGACCCGATCTGGGTCGCCAGGCGCAGGCGCTGCGCTTCGCCGCCCGCGAGCGTGGCCGCGCTGCGATCGAGCGAGAGATATCCCAGCCCCACGTCGACCAGGAAGCGCAAGCGCGACACGATCTCGTGCAGGATGGGCGCGCCGATGATCCCGGCGTTCCCTTCCAGTTTGAGAGCGTTCATCTCGAACAGGCCGCGCGACACGCTCATGCGCACCACGTCCGCGATCGTGTGCGGACCCACGCGCACCGCGAGCGCTTCCGGCTTCAAGCGCGCGCCGCCGCAGGTGGCACACGGCTCCACGGTCATGAACGTCTCGACCCACTTGCGAATGCTCTCCGACGACGTGTTCTTGTAGCGGCGGCGCAGCCAAGGCATCAGTCCTTCGTAGGTGGTGCGGTACTCGCCTTCCACCTTGGCGAAGTCCATCTTGACCGAGATCTCTTCCTCGATGCCGTAGAGGATGGCGTCGCGCGCCCGCTTGGGCAGCTTCGACCACGGCGTCTTCAAATCGAAGCCCACGTGCTCGCCCAGCGCTTCCAGCTGCGAGCGCCCCCAGTCGCCCTTGAGCTTGCCCATGGGCGCGAGTGCCCCCGCGTCCAGCGTGAGGTCGCCGTTGGGGACCACCAGCGCTTCGTTGAAGTCCATGCGCGAACCCAGGCCGCCGCACTCCTCGCACGCGCCGTAGGGCGAGTTGAACGAGAACAAGCGCGGCGACAACTCTCCGAAGCTCGTGCCGCAGTTCGCACACGCGAACTGCTGCGAGAACACGTGTTCTTCGCCGCCCGCCACCACAGTCACGGTGCCGCCCGAGAGCTTGGTCGCGGCCTCCAGGGAATCGGCGATGCGGCGCGCGTTCTTGGGGTCGACCGTCAAGCGATCGACGACGGCGTCGATGTCGTGTTTTTTCTGTTTGTGGAGCGCGGGCACCTGGTCGATCTCGTACATGGTACCGTCTACGCGCGCGCGCACGTAGCCCTGCGACTCGATGGATTCGAGTACCTTCTTGTGCTCGCCCTTGCGCCCGCGAATCAAGGGCGCCAGGATCGCGACGCGCGTGCCGGCCGGTAGCCCAAGAATGCGCTCCTGCATCTGCTGGATCGACTGCTGCGCGATCACGCGCCCGCAGGTGGGACAGTGCGGCGTCCCCGTGCGTGCGAAGAGCAGGCGCAGATAGTCGTAGATCTCCGTCATGGTGCCGACGGTCGAGCGTGGGTTGCGCCCCGTGGTCTTCTGCTCGATGGAGATCGCCGGCGAGAGCCCTTCGATGCGGTCGACGTCGGGCTTCTCCATTTGGCCCAGGAACTGGCGGGCATAGGCCGAGAGCGACTCGACGTAACGCCGGTGGCCCTCGGCATAGATGGTGTCGAAGGCCAGCGAGGACTTCCCGGAGCCGCTCAAGCCGGTCACGACGACCAGCTGGTTGCGCGGGATCGTGACGTTGATATTCTTGAGGTTGTGTTCGCGGGCGCCCCGGACGACGAGGTGTTTTTGTTTCATCGCGGGCTGGCGCTAAGGTAACAAAAGCGGCCGGGCGGGG
Organism: Candidatus Latescibacterota bacterium; assembly: GCA_022615275.1. Lineage (GTDB taxonomy): Bacteria > Krumholzibacteriota > Krumholzibacteriia > WVZY01 > JAKEHA01 > JAKEHA01. Next base: position 1,760 of record JAKEHA010000194.1, on the reverse strand, counting down.
CAACGGGGTCGGTGGCCCAGTCGTCGATCCAACCCGGGGTCGCCCGATACCGCGGTCACTGGTGCATTCCCCGCCCGCGCTCCCAGAAAGATCCGGCGGCGAACTCCGAAAGGCCGACGGCCGGTGAACGCGCGGAACCGCGACCCGTTAGAAGTCGCTCTTCCGGCAGCGGAACGATGCGCACGTTACGACTTGGGAGCTTTCCAGCGGTCAGTTCGCCGATTATTTCACGACAACGACCTTCTGCGTCATTTCTCTGTTTTCCGCACGCAGCCCAATGAAGTAGACCCCGGACGCGAGTTCCCGCCCCGAATCGTCTCGCCCGTCCCAGACCAAGTCGTGTATGCCGCGCCCGTGGTACCCGCTCGCCATGGTTCGGACGACACGTCCGCTCACGTCGTAAACGCGCAACGTAATCTCGTCCGCGTCCTTCAGCGTAAAGCGCACGCGGGCGTCTTGGTTGAATGGATTCGGCGTCACCGGCAGCAACTCCGTCAGATAAAATGGTGACTTGCCTCCGCCTGCTCCGCAGGGGAACTCGCACGGCGGTGGATCATCGCTCTTGCCTCCGCCGCTACCCGCGATCGTAAACACCCCATCAGAAGAATCGATGCCCTGATTGTTGTTCGTGTCAGTCGCGACGACCCTTACTCGGTACGTATCCCCTGGCTCTATAAACGAGGGAACCTCCCAGGTAAAGGAGCCGTTTGTCCCCACGAACAAGCCAACGGCGATCTGATAGAAGGTCGGACCGTCGAGGAACACGTTGCAATACACGCCTTGGGGGTACTCGTCGGTGAGATTCCACGTTATCGTCATCTCTTGTCCGACCTCGACGTAGTTGCCCCCGTTAGGAGCGACCACCGTCACTGATGGCGGCGCCAAGTCCTGAATGCCGTTAACGGAGTACGCGAACTTGACATCGTTTGGTTGAGTCGGGAACCAGCCGACGTGCTCGCCGAGGACCGTGTACACGTCGAACACGTAAGTCTGAAGCGTAGCGCTAGTCTTGCTCACCGCACCGACCGGCGCGCACCAGCCATACGTGAAGTTTGGGGTGATGTTCGCATATCCGATTGTCTCGACGCCGCGTGTTCAAGTCCTCCGGCATGGCAACGACGTTCAGCAGGTTCGCTTTGTACGCCAGGGCGCCGGCCCACGCGGTGGTGATGTTGTATTCGCACGCTGCCTGTCCCCAACTATGATTGACGACGTCGACCCCATTCTCGATCATGTAGTACATGTCGTCGACGAATTCACCGCCTCCCTGGAACGCACGCGTCACGATTTGGGCGTTCCAGTCGACACCGGCGATCCCCTGTCCGTTGTTGCGGCGCGCGGCGGCGACGCCGGCGACTACCGTTGCGTGCTCTCCCACGGGCGCGTTCAACTCTCCAGAGACCCGGCCCTGAAGCTCCGGGTGCGCGTCCCACACCCTCCCTCCTCCCGGGGCCGGGGGGCCGGGGTCCATGATACCGATCGACACACCCGCGCTCCCTTGCGTGATGTCCCAGGCCGCAATCGCGCGAATGTCCGCGACCGGAGAAGCCGTGCCGTCGGCTTCGTCGTTAACCGCCCACTGGAGGTGAAAGCGCGGGTCGTCGGGGATGAGTCGCCCCACGGCGCCGACGTCCTTTTCGGCGAACACGACAAACGGATGATTACGCAGCGCGTCGACCAGCGCGGCTCTCTGACTGGCGGCGCCGTGCAACACGTAGAGTCGTTCGAGGTTCGGCATCTCGACCCCGAGACCCTCCGGC
>JAKEHA010000193.1 GCA_022615275.1 Candidatus Latescibacterota bacterium | reverse complement strand
GCTGGCGCTCGCTGAACTCGGGGCGCGCGAACACGTCGACCCATCCCAAGTAGTCCCAATAGTCGATGTGAAACGCGACCGGCACGACGTCCTTCCACAGACGCTCGCTGGCCGTGAGCTTCGAGAACCACGCCTCCGCGGGCGGGCAGCTCGAGCAGCCCTCCGACGTATACAATTCGAGGAGGGAGGCCCGCGCGGGCCCGCCCGTAATGGTTTGCACCGGAGCGGGCGCGGTCTGCCCGAATGCCGCCACTGCGACCAAACTCGCCAGCGCGGCCGCGACGGCCACGCGCTGCTTCATGTTGTTACGTTCCATAGAAACTCCATCGACGCGCCTGGCGCGTGCTCCACGGGTTCCCGCGATCCGAAGAAAATCCGTGCGCTGTGCGGTCCCAACAGCTTCGTCGTTCCGTTCGAGACTTCCACAGCGCTGCCTTCACGCAATCCTACGACGTAAACACCCGGGTTGGATTTCGCGAACTCAGCCAGGCGCTGGGCGCGCGTTTCTCCGCCGTGGTTGGGAATGGTCGCGTCGGTATAGTGCGGGTTGATCTGAAACGGTATCAACCGCGTCGCGTCGAAGCGAGCCGGCTCGACGATCGGCATGTCGTTGGTCGTCCTGATGGTGGGGCAGGCGATGTTCGAGCCCGCGCTCCAGCCCATGTAGGGGACGCCCGCCAACGCGCGGGCGCGGATCGCCCACAGGACGCCGGTATCGTAGAGGTGCTTCATCAAGTGAAACGTGTTGCCTCCGCCCACCAGGATCGCCTCCGCGGATTCGATCTCCTGCGCGGGGTGCTTCGCGCGATGGATCGATTTCACCTCGACATCCAATGGGGCGAATCGTTCCGCCACCATGCGCTCATACTCGTCCCATTCCACGGTGACGCCCGCGTACGGCACGAACGCGGCGCTGCGCGTCCCCGCGAAGAATGCGCGCATCCACGGGTCGGCGTGCTCCATGTAGCCGCCGCCGAAGTTGCGCGAGTTGCTCAACAGCAGGAGTCGTTTCGTCGAGTCAGTCATTACAGGTCGACCTCGAGGTTGGGGTCCAAGCGCCCATAATCCCGTATACCCAGTCACAGCGGTCTAGTGTACCCTCCCGCGCAGGAGGAATGAATGCCCAAGAGACCAGGACTTCCCCTCGCGGAATCGATTCGGTTCGGGTGGAGGACGGTTCGGGACAATGCACTGTTCTTGGTCGGGACGATCGTGGTGGCGATCCTCGTCCCGTCCCTGATCGACTGGGGGAGCGACGTCGCCCTGGACGAGGGCTGGCCCCAGTTCGCGTTGGGCCTGATCGAGCTGGGGGTATCGGCCACGCTCTCGCTGGGACTCGCGAAGATCTACCTGCGCTTCCGGGACGGCGAGCGCCCGGTATTCGAGAATCTCTTCGACGGCATCGCTCACTTTCACAAGTATCTCGGCGCCTCCATCATCGTGTTCTTCGCGGTGATGATGGGCCTCGTCCTCCTCGTGGTGCCGGGAATCGTGTTTCTCATTCGACTGTGGTTCCTCGGTTTCGTCATCGTCGACACCAAGGTCGGACCGCTCGAAGCGATTCAGCAGAGCTGGGATGTTTCTCGCGGGCACACGAGGGATCTGTTCTTCTTGTTCTTCATATTGGTGGGCGTGAACCTGCTGGGCCTAATCTGCTTGGGCGTCGGCGTGCTGATCTCGCTCCCGGTGAGCGGTTTGGCGCTCGCGCACATTTATAGGATCCTCCGGCCCCGCGATGACACTCCGGCGGCGTGAAACTTTCCGCGGGCTCGCTCGTAGAAGAGAGCACTAGCAACCTCCATCACCACACGGCCCTGGGATTGAGACCCTTGCGCTCCCCGCGCTTGCAATTCCAGGGCCGTCTCTTTTGCGGTAACATCACCTTTCGCCGCGCGTTACCCTCCGCGTGCGCGATCGAATCACACGCATGTATGTACGATCCGTGACGCGCCCACTCGCATGAGACTCCCATTCAACAGAGCGCCGTACCGCTTCTGGCTCGTGCTGGCCGTCGTGGTCGCGTCGTGGCTCCCGTGGGCGCCGGCGCGCGCGGCGGCGATTTTCTTCGCCGCCGGACTCCTGCCCGGCTACTCGATCGCGGTTCGCATGAACGTGCGCTTCGATGTCGCACTCGGAGTGGGCGCGGCCATCTCACCCGTCATCTTCGGCGTGTCGGTGCTCGTCGCCATGCTTGCGGGAGCGGATGCGCGCGTGGCCGGCACATTCGCGAAGGGGATCGGCCTGGTGCTCTTTCTCGCGCTCGGACGTCCGTCGCAGGCTCTCACGCCCGGCGATCGTCGGGCGTTCTCGGGCGCGCTTGTTATATTGTTCGCCGCCGCGGTGCTCGCGTTCTCGCTTCCGCTCGCCGAGACCTGGTGGCGCGTGCGCGAGGACAGCTGGTTCCACGCCGCCGTCGCCGACAAGCTCGCGCGCGACGGTTTGCCTCTCACCGACCCGTACTTCGCGGGGCTTCGCATCCAGTACATGTACGTCTACCACGCGATCGTCGCCGCGTGCGCGGCGCTCTGCCGCGTCGATTTCTTCCACGCCATGGTTCTCGTCAACGCGATGGCGCTGACCTCGACGGTACTCGCGTTCCACGCACTCGCGGGCGAGTTCACGCGGCGC
>JAKEHA010000192.1 GCA_022615275.1 Candidatus Latescibacterota bacterium | reverse complement strand
TTTGCGCGTTGTAGCGTACGGGATGGCGCACAACTCCTCTCGCCCCCGCGCCTGGAGCTTCGGCGGCTCCAGCCCACGCGCTTTCAGATCGAGCAAGAGCGCCTTCCACGACTCCGTCGACTCCCGATAGCCCGCGCGTACCGCGAGCACGCGCTTCGTCCCGTCCGCGAGCGCCGCGCACACCACCAACAGGCACGCCTTCTCCCGCTCCAGCCCCGCCTTGACGTAGATCCCATCTGCCCACACGTACACCACATCGAGATCGTCGAGCCGGCTCTGCGTCCACGCCTCGTACTCCGCCTGCCAGCGCGCTTTCAAACGCTCGATCGAGGAGGCCGGCAAAGGCGCCCCCTCACCCAAGAGCCCGCGCAGCGCCAGCTCGAAGTCCCCCTGCGAGAGCCCGTGCAGGTAGAGCTCCGGCCACAACGCCGCCACCTCTTCCGTGCGCCGACGGAACAACGGGAGCAGTCGACTCTCGAAACGCTCTTCGACGTCCCGCACCCGCGGTCGTCGCACCGTGATCGTCCCGCCGCTCATCGACAGATGACGCGGTTTCTGGTAGCCGTTGCGATAGCCCCGCTCGGCATCCACCGCCGCTCGGCGCTGGCCATTCTCGCGGCCCAGAAACGCCGTTACTTCCTCTTCCAGAACGTCCTGGAGCTTCTCCTGGATCTGCAGGCGGGCCCACGCCTCGAGCGTCTCCCACGTTGGCATTGACGTGGACGTGGTCCGGGGTGTTCTCTTGCTCATGGCGACTCTCCTTCCGTTTTGGGCCCGAGGGCCCAGGTTCTTGTTTCACCGGAAGGTTACGTCGCCTTAACCTTTTACACACCTATTGAGATGAGCCCAGGGACAATCTCGCGGCCACAACCCAATAGATATGTGGTCGGCACGCGGCGAGTTACTCTAGAATCGCGACGTGGCTTCCGAAACACCCACGGTGGGGTTCGTCGTCGACGACCTGGGCTACGGCGGCGCGCAGAAGCAGCTCGTGCTACTGGCGCGCGCGCTGCCGCCGCGCTTCGCCAGGCGCGTGTATGTTCTCTCTTCGATCGACGCGCCCCATGGGTCCACGCTGCGCGCCGACGGCATCGCGGTGACGACGTGGCCGCGCCGGTCGGGCCTCGACGTCGGACGCTTCCGCGCGCTCGCGCGCGCGCTCGGCGCGGACCGCGTCGACATCGTGCACGGTTTTCTCGACGCGGCGAACGTGTACGCCTACCTGGCCGGCCGTCTGCGGGGCAAACCCATCGTGCTTTCGCTCCGCAACGAGCGCTTGATGCTCACGGGCGCACGCGCACGCGTGCTGGAATGGATGCTGCGGCGCGCCGACGCGGTGACGGTCAACTCGGAGGCCGGCCGCGCGTTTCTGGTCGGAACCTTGGGCGTGGATCGTGCGCGTGCGCACTACGTGCCCAACGTCGCGCCCGTGGTCGCGCGCGCGCAAGATCCAGTGCCGGGGCTGATCGGTTGCGTCGGCCGGCTGGTGGACCAGAAACGGATCGACTCCGTCTTGCACGCCCTTCCGCTCGTGCGCGCGAAGATCCCGCTCGCCTGCCTGGAGCTCATCGGCGACGGCCCCAACCGCGACGCGCTGCGATCGCTCGCCGGCCGACTTGGAGTCTCGGGCGCTGTGGAATTCGTGGGCGCAGTCGACAACGCGGCCGAGCGCATCGCGCGCTTGTCGTGCCTCGCGCTCCCGTCGGCGTTCGAAGGGTTGCCCAATGCCGCCCTCGAAGCCGTGAGCGCCGGCGTTCCGGTGGTCGCCTCGCCGGTGGGAGACGTGCCGTCGATCGTGGTGGATGGCAAAACGGGAGTCGTCGTGCGGGACGTCTCCCCCCAGCCGCTCGCGGACGCCATCGTGCGCGCCCTCACCGACGGCGCGCTGCGCGCGCGCGCCCAGAACGAGGGCCCGCGCCTGGTGCGCGAGCGCTTCTCCCAGGAGGCGGCGCTGCGCGTGATGGTCCCTCTCTACGATACCTTGAGCAAGCGAACGGGCGCCGCCGCCTTCGAGGCGACGACGCCCGTCCTTGGAGAATAGGAATGCGTGTCTTGGGTTTCGCGTATTAGCCACGTGCCCGCCACAGGCGTCAGCCGTCCTGGCGCTCGAGCTGCTCCTTCATCTCCTGGATCTCTTTCTTGAGCTCGTCGATCTCGTCGCGCAGCGACTCGCGATCGACCATGACGCGCGGCGCGCGGGGAGCGCGCGGCGTGTGATGCCACTGGCGCCACATCGGCGCCTCGCCGTTGAAGAACGAGTACTCTTGCTCGTCCATGGTCGCCTTGAGCGACTGCGACTTGCCGTGACGCAGCACACCGATGGTGAACTCGTCGCCCTCGTCGAAGTCGCGCACGGCGTCGCGTAGATCGCCGACGTCGGTCACCTTCTCGTCGCCGATCTTCTGGATGACGTCGCCGGCCTTGACGCCCGCCTTGCCCGCGACCGATTCCTCCTCGACGCCGAGCACCAGGATGCCTTCCTTGGCGCCGAAGTACGAGGCCAGCTCGTCGTTCTCGATCTCATGGGCTTCGATGCCCAAACGCGGACCCGCGAAGGCGGTGAAGGCGTGATGCATCCGGCCCATGCCCTCGTCGAAGTCGGGCGCCACGAACGTGAACGTATCGCGCTCGGGGCGCTCGCCCACGGTGACGGTCAAATTCTCTGTCTTACCGTCGCGCACGACTTCCATCTTGGCGACCGCGCCGGGCTGGAACTCCTTCACGGCGTCCTTGAGCTCGTCGGGCGAGGCGACGTCCTTGCCGCCGAAGGAAACGATCACGTCTCCCTCTTCCAAACCCGCCTTCTCGGCCGGGCTGTCGTCCTGGACGCCGCTCACCAGGACGCCCTTCGCCACGTCGAGGTCGAGGCCCTTGCGGACGTCGTCCGTGAGGTCCTGCATGTACACGCCGATGTAGCCGGATTCGGCCTTGCTCTCTTTGCTGCTGACCGATGACTTGCTGGATTTCTTGTCTTTGGCGAACGCGTCGACCGCGTTGCCTACCGCCAGGACCGCGGCGAGTACTAACGACGTCGCGGCCGCGCTTCGAATAATGTGGGTCTTCATTTCGTCCTTCCTCCCGTTCGAAAAATGGGGTCCCGCCGATGGTTCAGCACGGCGTTCCTTCGTTGGTCTTGTACGCAGAGGAGGCGGGTCGGGTTCCCGGCCAGGCTCCGGGCGGCAGAGATTGCCGGGTCGCTAGGCGCGCTGGTCGGCGCGGATCAGGTTTCCGATCACCAGCCCGGCGGCCACCGGGACCCACAGGGGGTATTGGAAGGAGATGGTGCCGAAGAAGGCGCTCAGAAAGATAGAAATCCCCGCGAGGGCGACGTAATAGGACATCGACTGTACCCACTCGGGTTGCGAATTCCACCTCCGGCGAGCACCCGCGATGGCGTGCCGCAGGCCACTCCCCAGAATACCGAGGAAGAGGGTCAAACCCAGGATCCCGGTCCCGACCAGGATCTCGAGGTAGGTGTTGTGAACCACGATGCGAACGAAGAGGCGGTACGCCGACGACCCCACGAAATTCCCCAGCCCGATCCCCGTCAGCGGGTTGTCGAGGAACATCTCCCACGCGGTCTGGAGTGCCAGCATGCGCGTGTACACCGACCAATCCTGCCGCGTGTCGCGCAACGCGTCCGGCAGATTGACGACTCGATCCCAGAAGTAGCGCGGAGCGAGCAATATTCCGATCGCGAGCAGCAGCGCCAGCAGTCCGAACGAACGCGGGCGAGTGCGCAGCTCGCGTATGATTACCCCGAGCACCACGGCGGTGAGCGCGATCACGACGCTGCGCGAGAACGTCGCGAAGATGGCGCCGAAGATCACGACCAAGCCCACCGTGAACAAGGCGCGTCCCCACCGGGCGGAGCAGAACTTCATCGCGAAGACTCCCAGCGGAATGCTCGAGCACATGTACGCCGCCGCCTTGTTGGGGTTCTCGTGCGCGCCCGCGAAGCGCATGAACGAAACGCCGCTGGCCGCGTCGTCGCCCGTGATTCCGTAGACGAGTCCCATGATCCCCAGTATGACCGTGCACGCCGCACCCGCGAAGACGGCGTAGCACAGCCACCGCAAGTGCTCCCGCCTTCGACACAGGTGAACGACGAGAGCGATCAGGAGCAGGACCTTCCCGAACCGGATCAACTCCAGGAAGGTCGCGGCCGCGTCGCGCGCGACGAATACCGAACCCAATGCGATCAGGAAGAAGAGCCCGACGAACGCGAGGAAGGCCGGGTCGGGGAGGTGCAGGTCGGTGCCCCGCAACCATTCCAACAGCACGGCCGCGATGGCGATCGCCATGGCGGGCGCCGCCAGGTTGACCGGCAGGAACATACCCAAACCGGAATAGATGTGGAACGCGAGGAAATAAACGCCCCAGCGCGGTCGGACGAAGAGGGCGATCGCGCCGGCCGCCGCCACCAGTCCCATCACTCCCCACAACGCGAGCTTGGTGAGACCGAGCGCGCGCAGCGCGAGATAGCCCAGGACGGGGAGCGGGCCCAACGCGAGCAGCGCGGTCCGTCGCCCGGCGGCGGCCGCGACCTGCGCGGTTCTCACGGCGAGTTCCTCCGCCGCCGAAATCGCTTCACGTCGTACGCCAGCGGTCCGAGTACGCGCCGCAGCTTGTCGGACCGTCCGGTATTGTCGCGCCACGCGGTGGCGAACAGGGCCACGGCCGAGCTCCAGCCCAACCCCAGCAGCAATCCGGCCGCGATCAGCAGCTTGCGTTTGGGACGGCTGCGCAGACTGGGCGGCGACGCGGGGTCGAGGACTTGGACCACGGGCGTATCCCGCGCCTCCTCGATGCGCGCCTTCTCGTACTCGCTCACCAGCATCTTGTAGACCGTGGTTTGCACTTCGACTGCCCGCCGAAGGCGTATGTACTGCAGCGCGACCTCGGGGACGTCCCCCAGCGCCGGAATGTAGGAACGCACTAAGTCGTCGTCGCCGCCCTCGACGCTCACCTTGAGCCTGGCCAGCTGGCGGACCACTTCGTTGTACTCGGTCTGCTTGCGGATGTACTCCTCCGACTTTTTCGACGTGTAGTGCGCCATGATCCGCAGCTCGGTATCGAGCGCGATGGCGCGCGCCGACAGCGACGTCACGATGTCCATCGCGGAACGCAGCTGTTCGTCGAGGTCGACGGTGTCGAATTCCTGCTGGAACACCTTGAGGTCGGTCTCGGCCTGGGCCAGCAGGCGCTCACGGTCAGTCAGTTGGCGCTCGATGAAGTCGCGCGTGCGCCCCGCGCGCGACACCTTGAGACCGCGCGTGGTCTCGTCGAGCAATTGGATCATGCGGTTGGCGATGGCCGCCGCGCGCACGGGGTCGCGGTCCTCGAAGGTCACGATCAACAGCCCGTTGTCGAGCAGCGTGAAACCGAGGTGCGAGTGCAGCGCTTCCAAGCAGGTTTCGATCTGCGATTCACCATACGCGTTCATGAGGTCGAACTCGGCGATCACCTTCTCGCCCACCGTGCGACTCTTGATCATCTCGAGGTAGATCGTCTCGGGCGCGGCACCCGACGCCGTGGGACCGAGCAAGGGCGCCGACAACTGCTGCACGAGCTCGGCGTACATCGGCAACGCGATGGCCGGCTCGGGGGGGAAGATCGACGTCCTGGCCGTGTACCACTTCGGCAGGACAAAGCTCAAGATGCCCATCGCCGCGGCCGACGCGAGTCCGCCGAGCAGGATGAACCTCCGCCAAGCAACCAGGGTCTGAAAGAAGAACAGCATTCGAAAGGGGGATTACTTCTCGACGAGACGGCGTCGCCCGCCGCGTTCCGCCATCGCCACCGGCATCGAACCCACGCCGCCCGTCTCGAATCCGCGGGCGGGAACGGCGCGCGTGCTGGCGGCCTTTTCCCACGTCGCCTGGCGACCGCCGGCGACGAACCGGCACAGCGCGACCAAAGCGGCGCCGTTGACCATCGTGAAATAGAAGGGGACGTACAGGATGCGCGGCACGTGCTTCCGGCGTCGCACGAACCACCCCGCCAGCGCCGTCGCGTAGCACGCGATCTGGAGCCCGAGGAACGCGGCGTACCACGGCGAGGAGCCGGCCAGTGCGATGGTCGACGCGAGCACGACCAAGAGAATCGCTCCCACGCACCAGCGCAGCAGCTTGTGACTGATGAACTGCCACGCGCGCAGCGCCTGCATCCGGCGGTGCAATCTCGCGAAGCCGGTTATGCCGCGCAGCACGATCCGCACCTTGCGGCCGAATTCCTCCTCCCACAATTCAGCCGAACGCTCGATCGCGACCGCCGAGGGCTCGTAGACCACGCCCGCACCGCCGCCGGCGACGTCGAGAGGGATCTGAAAGTCGTTGGCGACGTCGAGGAAGAGCTCGCGCACGAGGGTGCGACGCGCGGCGAAGATGGCGCCGTTGGCCACGAGAACGCTCTCGATGCGGCTCTCGAGCGACTTCACGAGCGACTCGTAGCGCCAGTAGAGGTTCTCGCCCCGTCCGACCGTACTCCCGTCGCGCGTGTACTTCAACTCACCGATCACGCAGCCCACCGACGGCGAGCGGAAGCGCCCCGCCAGTCTCGCGACCGCGTCGCGCGCGAACAGCGCGTTGGCGTCGGTGAACACGAGTACGTCCTCGCGGCGCGCGCGCACGACGTCGTTCAACACCGCGCTCTTGCCGCGCCGCGTCGGCCAGTGCATCAACTCGACGCCGTGGTCATGGTATTCGCGCGCGATGTCGTTGGTGCGATCGGTGGAACCGTCGGAGGCGACCACGATCGAAAGGCGACCGTCGTACGCGAGGCGCAGGCTGTTCTCGATCTTCTCCCGGATCACGGCTTCTTCGTCGTGCGCCGAGATGATGAGGCACAGGGAAGGCAGCGGGCCCTCGGGCGCCGGTCGGGCACGCGCGCGCAAACGGCCAAGCGCCGCCAAGACGAGTGGATAGCCTACGTAGACGTAGACGAGCAGGGCGAGGCTAACCCAGAACAGCAACTGCCACATCGAAGCTCAACTCCCTAGGACGGAATACCCTGGATGCAATCTCCGCGTCGACGCGGCGGAAAGCCGCGACGGCGCGCCTGATGGAGTCGATATCAGTGGCTCTTCGCTGACCTCTTTTGACGTTGGAGGGCAATGGTGATATTAGCACAGGCCGTCCGAGGCCACCAAACCCTTTTCGGTTTCCCCGAAAGGTGGCTCTCCCGGGGTCACCATAACCCACGGGTCGAAATAACCGAAACCCCATTTTCGGCGAAACCGATCCACAGCCGGTCACCGTCCACGGCCAGGTCGGACACTTCCCCGCCCCCGATCCCGTCGGCCGCCGTCAGCCACCGCACGCCCCCGGGCGCGCACAGCGCGACGCCCTCGGTCGTGCCGACGATGAGGCGTCCGTGCGCGTCGAACGCAACCGCGCGCATGCGGCCGCGCAGCGGCCCGAGGCCGCCCGTGCCCTTCGCGTTCCAGTCGCGAGCCGGCACCCACGCGCGCTTGGTCTCCTCGAAGACGAACATCCGGGTCTCGGTAGCGGCGAGCCAGGTGCCACCCGGCGCTCTCGCGATGTCCACCACAGCGGAGGTCGTGTCGATGCCGGGGTAGCGGCGCCAGCTTCCGTCGTGGCTTCGCGCCGGGCGGCCGGCCGCCAGCGCCCACGCGCCCTGGTCGGCTGCGTGAAGGGCCGCGATGGCTCCCGGCGCATTCGACGCGCGCGCAAGCCGCAGCCAGATACTTCCGTCGTACCGATACAACGCTCCCGACCGCGTCCCGACCCAGGCTCCCATCTCGTCGACGTGGAGCGAGGTGTACGCGGGGTCGGTCTCGATCACGTCGGGGTGCAGGTCGACCCACGCGTCGCCGGAGCGGCGTCGCACCGTCCAACGCCCCGCGGTCCACACCTCGCCCTGCGGCGACACCGATATCGCGCGCACATCGCGCGGAGTGTTTTCGACAGCGAAGCTCTTGGCGAGTGCGTCCGCGCGCACCAACCGTCCGTCGCACACGAACCACGCACCACCTATGCCATCGACCGCGAGTGACTGCACGCGCGACGCCGGCAGGCCCGACGGCAGGGTCACGCGCAGCGCTCCGCCGCGTCCGAGTGCCACCACGCGGCCGTCGCTCGAGCCTGCGAACGCGCCCGCCCCGTCGGCCACCACGACGCGCCA
>JAKEHA010000191.1 GCA_022615275.1 Candidatus Latescibacterota bacterium | reverse complement strand
GTGAACAACGTCGCTCTTGCTCGGGAACGCATCCAGGGTCACGGTCCGGATCGCCCGCAGGCTCGGGTCGGTGGGGTCTTCGACTTCCGTGGGCGGGGGCAACGGCCGCGCGAGCAGCACTTCCAGCTTGGCGGCGCCCCAGCGCCAGCCGCCGTCGATGCCGAGCGCGAGGCAGCGCGCGAGGATGCTCGGGAAACGGCGTTCGATGAGCGCCGGAGAGAAACGCGTGATGTCGAGGTAGACGCACGGCGCCGCCGTCTTCTTCATCTCGCTGTCGATGGCGCGCGCCACGATGTCGCGCGGGGCCAGCTCGCCGCGCGCGTCGTACGCATCCATGAAGCGGGCGCCCTTGCCGTCGATCAAGCGGCCGCCTTCGCCGCGGAGCGCTTCCGTCAGGAGGAACGACTTGGCGAGGGGGTGGTAGAGACAGGTCGGGTGGAACTGGACGAACTCGAGATTCGCGATGCGCGCGCCCGCGCGATACGCCATGGCCACGCCGTCGCCGGTCGCGATGTCCGGGTTGGTCGTGTAGCGGTAGACCTTGCCGGCACCACCGGTGGCCAGGATGGTTCGCTTGGCGACGAACGCGCGCACGTCACCGGTCAAGGCATCCATCGCGTACGCGCCCCACACACCGCTGCCGTCCCCGCGCACGAGATGACGCGGCGCGATCAGGTCGATGGCCATGTGATAGGGGTGGACGTCGATGCGCTCGTGCTCGAGAACGGCGTCCAACAGGTGGGATTCGATCTCGCGGCCGGTGTGGTCGGCGTGGTGGACGATCCGATGGCGCGAGTGACCACCCTCGAGCCCAAGAGCGAGGCGGCCGCCTTCGGTGGTGAAGGCGACCCCGAGCGACACCAAGTCGCGAATGCGCGCCGGGCCTTCGCGGACCACGATGTCGACGATCTCGCGCCGGCACAGCCCCGCTCCCGCCGCGATCGTGTCGGCGACGTGAAGCTCGAAGCTGTCGTCGCCGCCGAGAACACTCGCGACACCGCCTTGCGCGTGGTTGGTGTTCGAGTCCTCGAGGGCTTTCTTGGTGATCACCGTCACCCGACCCCGCTCGGCGAGGTTCAACGCGAGCGAGAGGCCGGCGATTCCGGACCCGATGATGAGGAAGTCGGTTTGGACCACGCGAGCGTCTTAAGTCGAAGTTCTTCCTTGGGATGCGAGCGGTGTCCCGGATGCTAGGCGGGGCGCGCCCCGATTTGCAACAACGATCCCCTCCGACACGCAGATTGCACATCGCCGGCCGGGCAAGCCGCCCCATGATACCAGCGCGCGACCCCCTAACGCGTATCCACTGCATAAGTTCGAGCGGCGGCACGGAGGCCGCCGCTGGCACGACGATTGCGAATGACCCCGACCGATTGCCCACGCCTGTAACGCTCGACGAGAGCGGCGGCGGTGGGAAGCACCCTTTTAGGAGGTAGGTTTCATGGCGAAGCGTAACATCGCGTCGGTCGCCGTCCTCGCCCTCTTGGCGCTGGTCGCGTGCGACGACGCGCCCGAATCGGGCCGGACCATCGTGAGCATTCAGGAATTCAACCTGGGAACCCCGGTTCAGAGCGATGTTGAGGTCAACAACGGGACCGATCCCCCGTACATCGCCGAGGACCTCATTCCGGTGACGTTCACGGCGCGGCCGTACAACGCGTTCATCACAGGGACGACCCACAACCAAGTCGTCATCGAGAGCTACACCGTCGTGTGGACGCGTACCGACGGCGGCACCGGCACGCTCGCGACGCGCAACGAGGCGTCGTCGATCTACGTGACGGTGGGCGAGGAGACAGAAGCGTTCATTCGTCTCGTGACCTGGGGCGACAAAGCCGGCCCGGTTCTCTTGCCGCTCGTCGGCGGCTCGGGCCAGATCAGCATGCGTGCCGACGTGACGTTCATCGGTCGCGAGGTCGGAACCGAGGAAGAGATCGAACTCAGTGCTTCGGTGTCGGTCAACTTCGCCGACGCGGTCAACACCGAGTAGCGGCCCCCTATCCGCCTACCTCCGTTACGAAACGAGCGCCGCAGAGGAAGACACTGCGGCGCTCGTGCGTTTTCACTCGACCACGCGATCGAATTCCCCGCCACCCACCAGTTCGACGTCCAAGCGCGCGACCCAAACCGGGGTCTGGCCCCAATCAAAGCGCTCGAGCTTTGCCCAATCCTTCTCGGTCGTGACCACGGGGGCGCGTCCCGCCCGCGCCTGGATCGCGCGTACGTCCGCCGGCGTGTACGGGTGGTGGTCGCGAAACGCGAGCGCGTCCGCGACCGGAACGCCGGTCGCCTGGACGGACTCGCGGAAGTCCTCGGGTCGCGCAATGCCCGAGACGAGGAGAGCCTCGACCGCGGACGCGCCCGCCGCCGGTGTGGCTGCAACCAGGCGTACGACGCGCCGCAGTCCGTACACGCGCTGGCGCGCGTGCATCCAGCGCGCGACGCGGGCCTTGGCGGCTTCGATCGCCTCCGCGTCCGCCGCCCCGTTGAACACGATCACGTCGGCGCGGGCGATGGCCGAGGGCGGTTCGCGCAAGCGTCCCGCCGGCAGCACGCGCCCGTTGGCCAGCGGTGAGCGCGCATCGAGCAGGAGCACGTCGAGGTGACGCGCGAGCGCGAACGACTGAAAGGCGTCGTCGACGACGACGAGATCGGCACCCAGGCCCGCCGCCACCTCGACCGCGCGTCGCTTGTCGCGCGCGATCACCAGCGGTATCGTGGGCGCGCGGCGCGCGACCATCGCGGCCTCGTCTCCCACGGACGCGGCCAGGTTGGGCGCGTCGCGGAACACCAGTCGCAGCCCCGCGAAGTCGGGCGGGGCGGCCTGGGCGCCGAGCACGACCGTCGAGAGCGGCCCCTTTCCAGCGGCGCTACCGTAGCCGCGGCTGACATACACGCCTCGCTTTCCCTCCCGCGCCCACCGCTCCAGCATCAACAGGGCTAGCGGCGTCTTACCGCTTCCTCCCACCTCGAGGTTCCCGATCGCCACCACGCGCGGTATGGACGCGACGGCGCGCGCCGGCGTGCGCAGCGTGCGCACCAGCGACAGGCCGCCGCGATACACCCACGACAACGGCACGAGCGCGGGTAACCCTTCCCACGGGGTCGTATGTACGATGGCGGACGGCATCGTCTCCCTACGCGCGCGCGTCGCGATCGCACGCCTCGGTGAGCCGCCGCAGGATCTCCTCGAGTTCGCGGCGCTTCGCTTCGAGCGAGTCGCGGTCGGCGTCGGGTGCAATCCGAATGGCCGGGGCGTATTCGAGCACGATGCGCGAGAAGGGCGCCGGCAACTCGAAGGCGTCCCAGGACGCGAACGTGCGACGGCGCTGCGCGCCCGCCGCCACCGGCACGATGGCGCCGCCCGTCAACTTGGCGACTTCGATCACGCCGGGTTTCACCTCGAAGCGCGGTCCGCGCGGACCGTCGACGGTCAAGGCGACGTCGTGGCCGGCGCGCACCGCTTCGACCAAAGCCAGTATCGCCTTGGTCCCCCCGCGCGTGCTCGACCCGCTGACGTAGCCGAATCCCAGGAATCGAACCGTCCGTCCCATGAGCTCGCCGTCGTGGTGCTCGCTCGCGAGGATGCGCGCTCCGTCGCCGCGGTGCAGATACGCGAGTGGAAGCATGCGCCCGTGCCAGAACGCATGCACGACCGGTCCCTGCGCGCGGGCGTCGTCCAGATGCTGCCGGCCGCGAACGTGATACCGCCACGTCGCCCCCAGCATGCGAATGACGAGTGCGGCGACGAACGGGACGACCATGAGCGACGCCTTCACGCCGCGGCCCCACCCGCGCGCAGCTCCAAGGCCATTTCCGCCACGCGCCTTGCACCCGTGCCGCCCCCGAGGCTCGCGCGCAACGCGCGAAAACGGGCGATGGTAGCGTCGCGGCGCGCGGAGTCCTCCACGAGAGCGATGATCGCGCGCGCGATCTCGTCCGGCTCTGCCCGCTCCTGCACGAACTCGGGTGCCACCTCGGAGCCCAAGAGGACGTTGACCAGGCCGACGCGATCGATCGTCACCAGCCGGCGGGCCAGCGCGTAATTGAGCGCCGACGTGCGGTACACGATCGCAAGCGGTGTTTCCAGCAACGCCGATTGCAACGTCGCGGTGCCCGACGCCACCACCGCCGCACACGCGCCGGCGAGCGCTTCCACCGCGTCGCGCTCCAGGCGCGCGTCGAACCCGCGCAGCGCGTCTTGGTAGATATTCTCCGCGACGACGGGGCTCTGCGCGACCACGAATCGCGTTTGCGGACGAAGCCTCGCCAGGACACGCGCGGTCGCGACCAGCAGCGGGAGTATGTGGCGCACCTCCGACTCGCGGCTGCCGGGAAGCAAGGCCACCCATTGGCGCTTGCCATCGGGTCTGGGCGCGGGCAGCTCGTGGTCGACCACGAACGGGTGCCCGACGAACTCCACGGCCATTCCCTCCTGCCGGTAGATCTCGGTCTCGAACGGGAGCACCACCGCCACCCGGTCGACACAACGCCGCATGCGTTGTACGCGACCCGCTCCCCACGCCCACACCTGCGGCGCGATATAATAGAGAACGGGCACGCCGCGTCGCCTGGCGTGCTCGCACAGGCGCAGGTTGAGGCCGGGATAGTCGACGGCGATGAACAACGAGGCGCGGTCGATGAGGGACTTCATCGTGCGCTCCAATTTGTAGAACTTGGGCAGGCCCGCGAGCACGCCGGTGAAGCCGATGACGGCGTAGTCGCGATGGTGGTGTCGCACGTCCATGCCGGCCTCGGCGCAGTGCGCGCCCGCCATGCCGACCACGCGCGCGATTGCGCGCGCGCGCAATTCGGCCACGACGTGCGCGGCGTGCATGTCGCCCGAGAGCTCGCCGGCGCACAGCACGATGTCGCCCGTCGGCGGCATGCTCGGTGTCAGGCCCGCGCCGGCCCGACCCGGTCCAGGATTACGGTGGCGAGGCGCATCGCTTCCAGACCGTCTTCGCCGGTTACCGGCGGCGCGCTGCGGGAAGCGAGCGCGCGGCAGAACGCGTCCAGCTCCTTGACCAGCGGCTCCACACCGTCTCCGCGCAGCTGTTCGACCCGCACCATGTCCGAGAGCCCGACCGCGGCGCCGCTGCGCAGCGACGCGAGCTGCTCCGCCAGGCGCGGGCCCTTCTGGTAGTGGGTGGCAACGCCGGAGAGCAAGTCGATCGAGAAGTAGCCCGCCGCCGAAAACACGCGCACCTTGCGCATGGGCGCGGCGGTGACACGGCTCGCGGTCACGTTGGCGACGCAACCCCCGTCGTACTCGAGGCGCGCGTTGACGATGTCCGGTTCCCCGGTAATGATGGCAGCGCCCTTGGCGCGTACCTCCGCGGGGCGTTCTCCCACCAGCAAGCCCAGCAAGTCGAGGTCGTGGATCATGAGGTCCATCACCACCGACACATCCGCGCCGCGGATGGTGAACGGGGCCAGCCGGTGCACCTCGATGAACAGCGGTGTCCCGATGCGCGGGCGCACCGCCTCGATGGCGCCGTTGAAGCGCTCGATGTGACCGACCTGGAGGATGCGTCCGCGCTCGCGCGCCGCGCGCACCACCGCTTCCCCGTCCGCAAGCGTGCTCGTGATGGGCTTCTCGACGAAGACGTCCTTGCCGGCCGCGATCGCGGTGAGCGCCACCTCGGCGTGCGCCGACGTCGTCGTCACCACCACCGCCGCGTCGACGGAATCGAACAGGGCTTTCAGGGAGTCGCAGGCGAGGGCGCCGAACTCGTCGGCCACCGCGTGCGCGCGCTCGTGGTCGGCGTCGAAGCACGCGACGCGCTCCACCGCCGGCAGCGAGCGCAAGACGCGCACGTGGGCACGGCCCAGACGACCCGTGCCCACGACTCCGACTTTCAGTCCCACCGCGGCTACTTGGTGATCCCGCGCTCGCAGTGGCGCAGGAAGTGCGCCATCTCGGCCGCGTCCGCGCCGTCCCAGTCGTCGCCGTCGAGCGCTTCCAGGACCTGCGTCACGTTGAGGTCGCTTCTGTAGAGGAGTTTGTAGATCGCCTTGACCTTCGAGCGGCGCTCGGCGTCGAAGCCGCGGCGCTCGAGACCGATCGAGTTCAAACCGTAGATTTGCGGCGGGTTCCCCGCCAGCTTGATGAAGGGCGGTACGTCGCGCTCGATGCGGCTCCCCCCGCCGATGAACGCGTATTTCCCGATGCGCACGAACTGGTGAACCGGCGTCAAACCGCCGATGGTCACGAAGTCGTGGATGCTGACGTGACCGGCCAGGTTGACCGCGTTGGCCAGGATGACCTCGTTGCCGATAACGCAATTGTGCGCGACGTGGACGTACGCCATCAAGAGACAGCGGCTGCCGATCACCGTCGACTCGCCCTCGCCGGTGGCGAGATTCAAGGTGACGAACTCGCGAAACACGTTGTCGTCGCCGATCGTGAGGTAGGTGGTCTCGCCGCGGTACTTCAGGTCCTGGGGCGCGGTGCCCACGCTGGCGCCGTGAAAGAACTTGTTGTTGCGCCCGATCTTGGTAGCACCCTCGATCAGCACGTTGGACCCGATCTCGCACTCGTCGCCGATCTCGACGTTCTCGCCGATCACGGTGTACGGCCCGATCTTGACCCCCTCGCCGATGCGAGCCCACGGGTGAATGACGGCGGTCGGATGAATCTCGGTCTTCTTGAGGTTATAGCTGCGCACCGTAGTGCCCCCTTGTTCATGACGTCCTCAGCGCTCGACGATGACGGAAGACAGTTCGGCCTCTGCCGCCAGCTTCCCGTCGACATACGCATAGCCTTGCATCGTACAGAGTCCTCGCCGCAGCGATTTCATCTCCAGCTCGAAACGCAGCTGGTCGCCGGGCAACACGGGGCGTCGGAACTTCGCCTTGTCGACGCGCGTGAAATACACCAGGTACCTCTTGGGGTCGTCGACGGTGTTGAGCAGCATGACTCCGCCGGTCTGCGCCATCGCTTCGATGATGAGTACGGCGGGCATGATCGGGTGACCCGGAAAGTGTCCGTTGAAAAACGGCTCGTTGATGGTGACGTTCTTGATCCCCACCACGCGCTTACGGTCCTCGAGCTCGACGATGCGATCGACGAGGAGAAACGGGTAGCGGTGCGGCATGATCTCTTGGATCAAATTGATGTCCCACACGCCCGTCTCGGTCGCGCCCGCGGCGCGTTTGCGCGCCTGGTGAACCTCCCAGAGCTTGCGCACGAAGCGAACGTTGGCGGCGTGACCGGAGCGGACCGCGTGCACGTGGCCGCGGATGGGCGCGCCCAAGAGCGAGAGGTCGCCGATCAGATCGAGGATCTTGTGGCGCACGCACTCGTCCGGGAAGCGCAGTTGCTCCTCGTTCATGACGCCCTCGCGCGTGAACACGAGCGCGTTGCCGAGGTTTCCGCCCTTGATGAGTCCCATCGCGCGCAGGCGCTCGACGTCGTCGAACATGACGAAGGTGCGCGCGGGCGCGATCTCCCTCTCGAATACCTCGGGCGAGACGGTGAAGCTCGCGTACTGCGTGCCGATCTGCGGATTCTCGTACTGGATCGTGAAGCTCACACGAAAGTCGTCGGCGGGAACGGCGTGGATCTCGATTCCGTTCTCCTTGAGCGTCACCGCGCGATCGACCGTGAAGATGTCGGCCGGCGCGCCCTGGTTCACCGCACCGGCCTGCTCGAAGGCGCGCACGTAGGAGGCGTAGGTCCCGCTCGCGGGTTCCGGCGGCTCGTTGGCGTCGATGTCGATGACGAGGTTGTCGATGCCGAGCCCGTAGCACGTGGCCAGCACGTGCTCGACGGTGTGGATCTCGGCCGGCCCGGTGGAGATCGACGTGTTGCGATAGGACGTCGCATCCTCGGGAATGCTCGTCACCACCGCCGGAATCTCCACCGGCGGATTCAAATCGACGCGAATGAACTTGATCCCGGTTCCCGGCGGCGCGGGCTTGACGCGCATCTTCACGGTGTTGCCGGTGTGGAGGCCGAGGCCTTCGATAACGAACTCCTTAGCGATCGTTCGTTGCTGACGGACCATGGCGACCCCCTTCCTCGAGCTCGCGCAGGCGGCGCTCCAGTTCCTTCACACGCTTGAACAGCCCGGGCAGCATGGCGGTGTGCGCGAACAACCGCTTGGCGACGTCGTGCTCGCGCGCGGGGTAGCCGGACACGACCGTGGCGGGCCGCACGTCCTTGGTGACCCCGGCCTGGGCACCCACCATCGCTCGGTCGCCGATCACGATGTGGCCGCCCACACCGGCCTGGCCGCCGATGACGACGTGGTTGCCGACCTCGGTGCTCCCGGAAATACCCGCTTGCGCCGCGATGACGCAGTTCTCTCCCACCGTCACGTTGTGCGCTATCTGAATGAGGTTATCGATCTTGGTGCCCCGCTTGACGCGCGTCTCGCCCGTGGTGGCGCGATCGACGCACGAGTTGGCGCCCAACTCGACCTCGTCCTCGATCACCACCCGCCCGATCTGCGGGACCTTGTGGTGGGTGGCGCCGTTCTTGGCGTAGCCGAAGCCGTCGGCGCCGAGAACGACACCGGGCTGGAGGATCACGCGGTTGCCGACCACGGTTCCCTCGCGAATGGTCACGTGGGGATAGACCAAGCAGTCGCTCCCGATCTCGACCGCCTCACCCACGAACACCCCGCCCACCAGCGTGGTGTTGTCTCCCACGCGGGCGTTCTTGCCCACGTGGCACAGCGGGCCCACCGCGACGTTCTGGCCCAGGTTCGCGCTGGGGTCGACGACGGCCGATTCGTGCACGCCCCGCGGGTAGCGGACCGCGACGTCGGCGGCGAACAGATTCAAGACCTGGAGATACGCGTAGTAGGGGTTGTCGATCCGGATCACGGGTTTGGGTGCGGTGAGCGCGCGACCCGTGATGACCGCGGAGGCCCGCGTTACCCCCAGGAACTCTTCGTACTTGGGATTGGCAATGAAGGTGATCTCGCCGGGCTCCGCTTCGCGAATACCAGCGACACCGCGGATCAACGTCTGGCCATCGCCATCGACGATTCCGCCCACGAGCTCGGCGAGCTCGTACAGCCTGTACGAACGGGCACCCAAAAATTTCTGCACCTGCCTAACGCCGGCCGGCAGTCACTACTGCTGGTTCAAGCGCGTCAGCACGAGGTCGGTCAAATCGAGCTTCTTGTCCGCGTATACGATGTTCGCGTTCGCGACGTCGAAGACCATGGTGTACTCCAGTTCGATCGCGAGCGCTTCGATAATTCTATTTATCTTATCGACGATGGGCTGGGTGAGCTCCTTGTTGCGCTTCGCGGCCAGCCCGTTGTCGCCGAATGTCTCTTCCATGAACCGCTTGTACTCGTCCATCTTGCGGTTCATCTCGAGCCGGCGCTCCATCTTCTTCTCTTCCGAGAGCATGGGGCTTTGCGCCGTCAACTCGTCGCCCATGCGCGCCAGCTCCTGCTCCATGCGCTGCTTCTGGGCTTCCCACTGTTGGACGTCCTGACGATACAGGCGTTCGGCTTCCTGTGTCTCCTTGTTTTCTGCAAAGATTTTTATCGAGTCAATGTACCCAATCTTGACCTCCTGGGCAAGCGCCGAAACAGCCGCCCCCGTCAGCACCACGAAGGCCCCGATCGACATTACAACCAGCTTGCGCTTCATCGGTTACACTCTCCTTCCAAGGTCCGTTTGCTCGGCTAGAAAGACGATCCAAAGGTGATATGCGGCTCCCAGCGACCGCCTCCGAAGCGGTCGAACCCGTAGGCATAATCGAACCCGAACAGCCCGATCATGGGCAGTTCGATGACGACCCCGAGCCCCGCGCCTTTGAAGAGATCGCCCCACTCGCTGGCACCGAAGCTGTTCCACGTGCCGCCCATGTCCAGGAACGTGCGCCCGTATACCGTCGGAGCCACGATCGGGAACTCGATCTGGGCCACCGTGATGCTATAGAAAAGCCCGCCCGTGAACGAGTCGTTTCCGCGCGGGGTGATCTCATAGAAGTCGTACCCGCGAACGCCGTAGCGGCGGTTACCGCCCAGGCGGAAGCGCTCGTAGTCGGGAACGGCGGCCGAGCTCGTGTACCCGTCCACGACACCCAGGTTCTCGCGCAGCTCGAGCACGAACTTCCACAGGAGTGACTGATACCAGGACATGTCGATCTCGTAGCGCTGAATGTCGACGTCGCCCCCGAGGGCGGCGCCGGTCCAGCGCGCGTTGAACGTGGTCCGCGTCCCCATGGTCGGGTGGAAGGGATTGTCGGTCGAGTTGCGATACAGCGTCAGCCCGATCGCACTCGTGGTTTGCGGCCACTCTTCGAAGCGCAGCGGCCCGTTGTATCCCGACGTGAAGTCCGCGAGTTCCACTTCCTCCAGGCTGTAGCGCACCGACACCGTCGTGTAATCGAGCCACGGAAACGGCCGCCCGACGCGAATCGAAAAGCCCGTGCGTCGGTCGGAATAGAATTGCTGCTGCACGCGGTCCTGGTTGGCCGCGTACACGGAAAGCGAGAGCTCGGTGGGCGTGCCGAACGCCCACGGCTGCGTGAAGGACAGGCTCACGTCCTGGCGTGAGCGCGAGAACTCCCAGTTGCCGCTGACACGGTACCCGCGCCCCAGGAAATTGGGCTCGGTGATGCCGATGAAACCGCTGACCCGGTTCAGCTGCGAGAACCCCGCCCCCACGCGGAATTGCCCCGCGGACTTCTCTTCGACGCGTAAGGTGAGATCGACGTCGCCTTCGTCGTTGGCCTGCGTCACTTGCGGCTCGGGCGGCCCCGCGAAGAAGCCCAGGTTGAACACCTCGCGCAATGAGCGCCGCAGCCGATTGCTCGAGAACACGTCGCCGGGCATGAGGACCAGCTCGCGCCGGATCACTTCCTCCCACGTCTTGGTGTTGCCCGCGATGTTGATCTCGCGCACGTGCGCCAGGTTGCCCTGCTGGATCTCGAACGTCAGGTCGATGACGTTGCCACGCACTTTCTTGACCGGTGTCACCGTGGCGTAGATATAGCCGCGGTCACCGTACAGATTGGCGAGATTGAACTGCATCTCTGTGAGCGCGATGTCGTCGAACACCTGCCCCTTGCTGAACCGGATGTTCCCCGCGATCACGCTGTCGGGCAGGAGCTCGTTGCCCTTCCAGTCGATGTCGCCCACGTAGTACTGCGGGCCCTCCCCGATCGTGAAATAGACGTCGACGTCCTTGCCGCTGGGCGCGAAATCGAGCTCCGGTTCGTTCACGGACACGTCGAGGAATCCGTACGTCTTGTACAGCTGGATGATTACCTCGCGGTCCTCGGCCAGTTGCTTGGGGTTGAAGTCGCCGCCGCGCAGGAAACCCTTGGGTTTGGTCTTGATGGACTTGCGGATGGTCTCGGTGTCGACGAGGCGCGTGCCCACGAAATCGACGTGCCGAACCCTTACCTTCTCGCCCTCGACGATGATGTAAAACAGCTTCTGCTTCTTTTCCCTCTCGTCTTTGTGGATGGAGTCGCTCACCGCGACGCTGTAATAGCCCTTCTCCTTGTAGAGGTCCGCGATCGCTTCCTTGTCCTTGGCGACGAGGGACGGACGCACGAAGGTGCCCTTGGTAACCGCGATGGCCTTCCTCAGGTCTTCCTTGCTCACGTGGTCGTCGCCCCCGAAGAGGACCTCGTCGACGCGCGGAAACTCCGCCACCTCGATCACGACCACGACCGAATCGGACGCCGTACCGTCGTTGCGGTACGCGCGCACGTCGCGGAACTGCTTGGTGTCGTACAAGCGCTTCAGCCCCGGCCGGATGCGGTCGGGGTCGTACGGCTCGCCCGGCTTGACCCCGAGCACGCGCAGGATCTTGGGCGAGGAAACCTGCTGGTTCCCCCTCACCTCGACCCGCTGCACGAACGTGGTCGGCCTCGTTTGGGCCCACCCGGCCGTCGCGAGTACCGAGCCGGCCAGCGCTAGCGCACCGATGAAAATCGCTACCTTGTTGTCAGTCATCAACCTACGTTCGCAGGGGCACAAACCACGAGATGCTATCAGAGGTGGTGTCGGGGAGCAAAAAGAAAACAAAATACCCCCGGCGAACGCCAGGGGTATTTCTCGAGAAATCGACGGCGCGCGTCGCGGTCAGGCCTTGGGAACATCCTCCGCGGCCTTCTCCGGCTTGCCGGAGGTCTCGAACGAAAGCTCCCCGTCCGATACCCCCACTCTTACGCCGGCCTCCTTGGGAACACCGTGCGCGAGAATCAACTCGGACAGCGGGTCTTCGACGTAGCGCTGGATCGCGCGCTTGACCGGTCGCGCGCCCAGGGCCGGGTCGAAGCCGTGCTCGATCAAGAACTGCTTCGCTTCGTCCGAGAAGCTGACGTTGACTTCCAGCACGTCGAGGCGCTTCGTGAAGTTCTTCAGCAGCACGTCGACGATCTGCTTCATATCGTCCTTCTCGAGCTGACGGAACACGATCGCGTCGTCGAGACGGTTCAAGAACTCGGGATTGAACGTCTTCTTGAGGTGGTCGGTCAGTTTCGCCTTCACGGTCTGGAACTGCGCGTCGCTGCCCTCCTGCATGAAGCCCAGGCTCTTGCCCGATTTGATCTCGCTGGCGCCCACGTTCGAGGTCATGATCAGCACCGTGTTCCTGAAATCGACGCGGCGCGGCTGGCCGACCGCAAGTGGGAGACCATCTTCGGCGAGGTCATCCCGCTGGCCCAGCGCCACGTGGCGGAGGTGCTCCG
>JAKEHA010000190.1 GCA_022615275.1 Candidatus Latescibacterota bacterium | reverse complement strand
TGGTCAGGTCCTCGTAGTAGCCGCGGTCGAGCATGCGGGCGTCGCGCGCGTTCAGGCGCGAGGTCTTCAAGTTGTCGACGGTATTGCTGATGACCGGGTTTATGTCGATCACGAGCGGTGCGTAGGCGATGAACATTATCGCCGCGCAGGCGGCCGCCACTTGGTAGGCGCGCCCCCAGATGGGCGCGGGTCCCTTCCGCTTCGCGCGCGCGAGTGCTCCGCTCGCCCGGCCGCGCTCGTGGCGCGCAACCAACACCGCGACAACGCCGAGCGTCCCGAGGCCGAGGACGATCGAAAGCAGCGCGCGTGCGTCCGGTCGCGCGAGCTTGCCGAGCACCATCGTCACTTCGCCGAACGACTCCGCGGACCAGATGACCCAGCTGACGCAAATCACCACGAAGGTTGCGATCGTTCGCAGCGCGAGCTTGGCTCCGCTCGCGGCCGAGACCTTGGCTTTCTTCAGGCTGCGCTGGCGGCCGTACCTGTTTTCGTAGAGCATGTTGCCCAGTACCAGCAGCCCCATGATCGACCAGAACGCAATGTCCTGCCAGATGACGGGAAAGTTGCCGCGGATCCAGAACCACTGGTACGAGTGCAGCGCCCACGTCACGAAGAATGCGGCCAGCGTGGCGAGGACGAGCGAGCGGGTCGCCCCCATTCGCTTGTTGAGACGAAAGTAGATGGGATTGAAGAACACCTTCTGGAGGAAGTCCTTCCAGTAGATGTTGATGCGTCGCCAGTAGTCGGTGAAGCTCTCGGAGAGGAAGTACTTGTTGTTGGTCGGCCCCAGGTTGAACCCGAACACGTGCAGGATGCCGACGATCATGTGAAAGCTGCCCGAAATCTTGAGATACATCGCGTACGCGGCGAAGAGGAACAACGCCGCTTGCGACGCCGTCGCCACGGAGTCCGGTCCGACGAGCAGGTTCTGATACACCCAGCGATAGATCAGGAGCTGGACGATGCCGTTGAAGATCCACTCGACGCCGGTCTGATAGATGCGAACGTCCTCGTCGTCGTAATACGTCCGGCAGAACGACTTGTAGTCGATCACCGGAAACAGCGGGAAGCACACGTTGGGCAGCATGAAGAAGTACGCTAGCGCGCGCCAGGGGCCGAAGGGCGCCGCGCGGTTCTTCAGATCGTACAGGTATACGATCATCCGAAACATGAACATGGCGCCGAAGATGGGCCAGATCGCGCTCGAGGGCGGCGCGCGCAGGACGCCGACGCGCGCAGCCGCGAGCAAGGCACCCACGGCCAGAATCAATACGACGCGTGCGCCGAACCGAAGCGGAAGGTGGGCGAGGCCGATCATCAGCAATCCGATGCCGACAATCTGCGCCGCGTTGGCCGGCCCCAAGACCGTCACGATCCCGGCCAGCGAGATGAACACGAACAACGGCAAGCGTAGGCGCGCCGGGGCCAGATGGTGGACGACGAAACCGCCGCATGCGATCACCATGACGCGAAAGAAGGCGCCGCTCTCGATGTCGAAGGTACGCACGACCAGCGTCAGCAGCGCGAGTTGCACCGCGACCGCGCCGAAGCGCGCGAGCTGCCCCAGGCTCATCTTGCTCGACTGGACCGGCGGCGTCATGGCGGACTAGAAGAACCGCTTGGCGAGACCCAGAATGCCCTGGCTCCACGGCGCGCGGTGCGTCACACCCGACGAGCCGTGGAAACGATGGAGATTGGCCAAGTACCACTCGTAGTTGCGAAGCAACGCGGCTTTGTTGGAATAGCGCGGCTTGAAGCCGAGCACGCGCTCGGCCTTCTCGATCGAGACGAACGATTCCTTGGACACGGTCCCGTACGCCCACTTGTAAACCGGCGAAAGCCGCAGCGCGCGCAGCGTCGCGAGCGCCATTTTCATAGGCGCCTCCGGAAACGGGATGATGCGCTTGCCCTTGCCCGCGCGGTCGAGCACGGCTTGGAAGTCGTTCTTTACCGTGTCGAACTCCTTCGCGCCCACGTTGAACACGTCGTTGACTGCATCGCGGTCGAGGGTGGCGCACAGATAGATGGCGTCACATAGGTCGGCGACGTCCATGAGCTGGTAGAGATTGTCGCCGCGGCCCGGGAGCGGAAAGTTGCGCCCGTCGCGCGCCCAATCGAACAACAGAGCAAATACGCCCAGGCGTTCGGGTCCCACGAACGACTTCGGGCGCAGGATGGGGATGCACATCCCCTTCTTGCGGTACTCGACGCAGAGTTCTTCGGCCGCGATCTTGGCCTCGCCGTACGGACCCACGCCGATCAAGGGATCGGTCTCGTACAACGGGTGATGGTCGGGGACGCCATACACCGCCGTCGACGACACGTGGATCACGCGCTGGACCTTGGCTTCGAGGGCCGATTGCAGGACGTTGCGCGTCCCGTCGATGTCGGTCGACAGGATATCGGCCGTGGAATAGAGCGGGAGCGCCGCCGCGCAGTGCACGACGATGTCGACGCCCTGCATGGCACGATCGACGGTCGCCCGCTTTCGTATGTCCCCTACGATAGCGTCTACGCGGTCGCGGCAGTCCTCGTAATCGAACTCCAGGAGGTCGAGCGAGGTGACCTCGTGGCCGCGCTCGAGCAGGTATCGAATGAGATTGATTCCAAGAAATCCAGACCCGCCGGTGACGAGATAACGCATCGGAATTGAAACTCCCGGTTAATGAATGGTTACGACGGAGTGGCGCGGTGCAACGCGAGCGTCAAAGCTAGTCTTGGTACCCCTCGGCGAATTCAACTTCCAGGATCTGGAACGTCTTCGTGCCCACGGGCAGGCGCACGTCCACCGTCTCGCCCTTGGTGTGCCCGATCAACGCGCTCGCGAGCGGCGAGTTGTACGCGATGACGCCGTTCTCGGGGTCGGTCTCCCCCTCGCCGAGAATGGTGCACACGCGCTCATTGCCCGTCTTGGTGTCGCGAATCTTGATGCGCTTCCCGAAGGTGACCGACTCGACGGGCAATAGCTCGTCCTTGCGCACGACGTTGGCGCCGCTGAAGCGCTCTTGGAGCTGGCGCAGCTTCGCGGCCGTGAGCTGCTGCTTCTCCTTGGCGGCGTGGTACTCGCCGTTTTCCTTGAGGTCGCCGTGTGCCGCGGCCGTCGCGATCTCCTTCGCGATGTCGTTCTTGAGGTATCGATCGAGTCGGTCGATCTCTTCCTTGAGCTTTTTGTACCCGTTCTCGGTCAAGAAATACTGCGCCATGCCAACCCTTCTGATCGGTCGTTCGAGCCAATGTGTCGGTGAGCGGACCCGCTCGCGGAGGTCGCGACTCGTCCCAGTGCCTGCAGAGCGGTTAACGTTCGTAGCCGTATGAGCTTACCACGAACGCCAGGCCGGCACAACCGGGCGCGCTGGTTCGCGTCTTGCACATGTTTCCTCGGGTTGGTTTGGGAAGGTCGCGAGTGGCTCGTCCCTCAATTCGGAGGCTATGATATGAAACGGTTTAGCATGGCTTTGGCGGCCGTCGCGTTTTGCACGCTGGTGGCCGCGGACGCATCGGCGCAGGCAAATCTTTCCCTGCGCGGCATCGGTCTGAAGGCCGGCGTCGTCAATCCCGAAGACCTCGACACCACGCTCGGCTTGGGGTTGGTCTTCGACCTCGGCACCATTCACCCCAACTGGGCTCTCGAGAGCTACGCGGGGTACTGGTCGCAGACCGAGGAAGAGTTCGGTGCCGAGTTCGGGATCAAGGACTTCTCCTTCGGCGCCAAGACCAAGTACATGTTCAAGACGAAGAACCCCACGCTGCAGCCGTACGTCGGCGGCGGACTGGGATTGCACGTCCTCAACGCCCACGCCGAAATCGACCCCGTGTCAATCGGCGGCACGGTCGTCTTCCCCGGCTCGTCCGCGGACGACACCGAGCTCAGAGTCGGCTTCGACCTCGGGGGCGGGCTTCGCATCGACCGCGGTCAGC
The DNA here is from genome assembly GCA_022615275.1 of Candidatus Latescibacterota bacterium. Lineage (GTDB taxonomy): Bacteria > Krumholzibacteriota > Krumholzibacteriia > WVZY01 > JAKEHA01 > JAKEHA01. The sequence goes on along the minus strand of JAKEHA010000190.1, from coordinate 6,324 downwards.
AGTTCGCGTTCATCGGCGAAGGCTGGTTCTCGGTCGTCAGCGACGCGAGCCACTTCTCGTTGATGGTCGGCGCGGTGTACATGTTCGGCCGTTAGAGCGCGCAGCAATATCGGTGCAAAGAAAAACGCCCCGCGAGGACTTCGCGGGGCGTTTCTTTTTCAATCGGGATCCCGCCTCGGGATCTCGTCACTGCTCCGTCAGTTTCCGAAGCTCCTCGATGTTGACCTGCATGTCCGGCGGAATGACGCGCGCCGGAACGCTGGTCTGCGAGCTTCTATACTCCTCGAGATAGGCGATCGCCTGCTTGGCCACGTCCGACTTGGGAGCCACGCGAATCGAGTGGTCGAGAAGGTACTCGGTCTCCGAGACCCAGTACGTGCGGTAGACGTACGACTCCGCCACTCCGAGCAAATAGTACGATTCCGCCACGCTGACGTCGTCCTTCGGGTTCGACCGGAGGTGCCGATGCAGGAGCGTGATCGACCCGATGAAGTCCACGAGGCCCGACCGGTCGTTCCGGGTCGGGCTCTTCTTGCGCGCGTCGGTCACCAGGCGGCGCGCCGCGGCCAACTCTCCGCCCGTCGCAACGCCGAGGTTCAACGCCTCCAGCGATCCGATCCAGGCCCGCGCATAGGTAGTGACGTTTTCGGGCATATCCGTGCGCCCGACGAACTTGTCGAGCGTCGGCACGGGACGCTTCAGATCGTTCATCGCCCCGATGCACACGCTGAGGTAGTTGTCGAAGATGTCGAACACCATGAGATCCTCGGCGGTGGTCTTCTTGGAGAGGATGATTTCTTCATACGTCTTCACGGCGTCGGAGAACTGGCGGCTCGCGACCTGGAGCTTCGCGCGCGCGGGCGCGGGAAAACTCTTCACGTCGATGTCCTCGAGGAACTGTTTGCCGGCCTCGAACGGCCTCGTCGCCGGGAGCTTGGTGTGGCAGGTTACGCAGTTCTCGGTAATATCGCTCAAGATGAACCTCGTCCCGACGTCATTGAACGCTTTGAAACTCTCGAGCGCGTCGTGCGCATCTCGGGAGAGAGAGCGTTTCATGTAGTCGAAGCTCGGGTCCAAACCTCCGCCGTGCGACTGCAACTGCTCCGCATTCCGGGCCAGGGCGTCGAGCGTGGTCATGATCTCGTCGCGATTCTTGGGGTCGGCGAAGGCCTTGGCGTCCAAGCTGTACCGATAGGCCTTCGAAATCCCGACGAACAGCCCTCGCATCGATGTCTGGGTGGTCGTCTGGGAGGACTCCTGCGACGATGCGGCCGGTTTCGTGCCCTGATTCTTGCCAGGATTCGAACCTGGGACCAGCAGCTTAGAAGTACTTAGCCCCGACCCCTTGGAAGCCCTATCTAGCCCCGTAACTACTTGCCTTATAATGATATACAGGCTATAGTTATCCCTAGAAAACCTGTCCGACCCCGGCTAAGCGCGGTTCGGAGACGGTTCGCAGATCAGCAAAGACGGTTCGACAAGGAGTGCTCTGCCATGCCATCCACGAAGCTCACCGAGGCATTCATTCGCGACCTTACGTACAAGGATTCGGACTACCTGGTTCGCGACACAACAATAAAGGGTTTCATGATCGCAGTAAACAAACGAAGCAAGTCGTACAAGGTGCAGCGCGACTTGTGGGTCGGTGAACGCGGGCGACGTCGTAAAACAAAGACCGTGCGCCACACGCTGGGAACCACGCAGGAGCTATCGCTCGACGAGGCGCGCACGCGGGCGATGCAGGTGATCGCACAGATCAAACACGGGGTGGACCCCAACGTGCCTGCCGCCGCGTCCGGCGCGGAGACCTGGACTGTGGAGCAGCTGTTCGAAGAGTACGCCGACGACCTTCGCGCGCGCGAGTGCGCCGACCGAACGGTCTCCGACCTTTTCGCCCAGGTTCGCCGCTACCTGGACGATTGGAAACAGATCCCCATCACTGAAATCACGAGAACGATGGCGCGCGAGCGCCACCGCTACATCTCAACGCATCACGGCAAGACAGTAGCCAATAGCGCGCTCCGGGTTTTCAAGGCGGCGTACAACCTCGCACTGCGCGTTGTGGATGATCCAGACTCCCTTCCAAGCAACCCGGTGCAGGCGGTTACGTTCAACAAGGTTCGCTCCAGCAACCGAGTGCTTTTCCCCGACGAACTGCCCGATTGGTGGATACGCGTGCAGGCGCTGCCCAACCCGCTGCGCCAGAAGATGCACACGCTCGGGCTGTTTAGCGGGTTGCGCCCGGGTACGCTCGTGTCGATTCGGCGCGAATGGCTGCACTTGGACGACCGTGCCATCTCCATCCCGCGGATGAAGTCGGGCGAGCCGTTCGACCTGCCGCTCTCCGACTACATGGTCGGGCTCGTGCGAGAGGCGTTGGAACTCGGCGACCTGCTCTACCCGGGCGCGCCGTGGCTGTTCCCCTCCCGGAACATGCAGGGGAACGTGGCCGCGACGGCCGTCTGGAAGGAGAAGTCGCTGCCCTGTGAGACGGGCCATATCCTGCGGCACACGTACCGCACGGTCGCCCAGCGCGTAGGCATCGACAAGATCGACGCGCGCCTGCTCCTGGACCACAAGGTGCCCGGCATCGACGGCGTCTACATCCACGAGAAGGCGCTTTTCGACCGGCTGGTGGCGTCGCGAGAGCGGATGTCGGCGGCGATGCTGTCGCTGGTTCAGGACAAGTTTGCGTGGAAGTCGGAGGCCCCGGTGGTAGACTCCCGGGGAGTGGAAGAGGCTCCACTGCGGGGAGTTGAAGGACAACAGATCGCGCCAAGGTGAAGAAGTGGCCTTCGTATTCAAACTCATAGTCGGGTATCTCATAGCTGCGGCTACGGTGATATGGGCGTTCGGGTTCGACCTCCAGACCGGGCTTAACCTTCTCTTGTTGTTGGTCCCGTTCCTCACGTCGCTGGTACGACACGTGCCCCGCGTGTACCTTTTCTTTTCGCGCGTGCGCTACGCGATCACGAATCAAGAGACGGCATGGAGACTTTCCCTTGAGTTCTATGGCACATTTTCATCAGAGGACGTTTCTACCTTTGTGCGCGAACTCGTCGAGGAAGGACCCGAGCAGAACGCGCTGATCCAGACCGTCAATGGCCTACACACATTCCGGTACCACAAGACTTCTGTGATTGAGATCGCGCTCGATGATCCAGCCGTGGGCGTGTCAGCGGGTCCTGCGGTGGCGGGTCGAACACTTTCTATCACCGTGTTCGATCAGAAGGTGAGCTACCGAAGTTCGACGCGCATGATCGAACAGACGCTCGTGCCACTCTTTGAGCGGCTGCAGACCGAGTTCAAACCGGATCGGGGCAAGTATGCGCTTCACATCGCGTTTGACGGCCCGAATCCGTTCTTTGGGCTGTACGCGCAGCAAATGAATCTGGATTGTGTTCGTGAGTTCACGTTCGTCTTCACGATACCGACTGCGAACAAGACCGACTACGTGCGTGTTGAGAAAGGGGACATGACGGTTGTGTCTTCCACGTTGGAAGGCCTTCGTCAGGCGGCACGGACGTGCCTGACATTCTCCGGCGTGACGAGGTCCTGATGCCGCTCTCCTTCAACTTTGTCCGGCTTATCAATTTTCCCGAGGATCCTTCGTTTCGCACAGTGGAGAACATCTCGCTTCTCTCCGACATGGATCAAAACCAAGAAGAGGCGACCACTCAAGTTAGCCTGAAGGAAAAGGCGTTCGTCGAGGGAGTTGACCGCTACATCGTCAAGCACGACTACCTCGTGAAGCTCGTGCACCCAGGTCGAGCGCGTGGAAAAACCTTCAAGGAGTACATCACGCAGTACGAGTTCCCTACATATCTTGTGCACGCGAAGGGGAAGAGCTTTGCAACTCTGGTCGTTCGCACGAAGAGCAAGGTCGCGCACGACTGCGTGAGGCGCCTCAACGACAAGGTCGGCTCGTTTGCCACTGAGCCGGTTGAGGTGGACTTCGACAAGGTCCGCCCCCAAATCCAACACATCAAGGGTGCTTGGTTCGGGGAAATGAAAGCGGCAAACATCAACTCCACAGGGCTGTTTGGTCCGCACGTTGATCTGAGCAAGGAATTCAAACACGCGGAGGGGATCGGCAAGCTAAACGCCGTCGTCGTTCTCTATCCGTTTCAGGATAGCGTGCGAACGGTCATGATCACCCGGAACGGTGGCGTCCTTCTATACGATACGTTCGAGACTGAGGAAGCGGCGTTCGAGCTGGTACAAGATATTCGTGCCAAGCTACTCGACCACGCGTGGGTGGGTCCGAAAAAACGCGGCAAGAAAGCGTAGGGCCGCCTCGTCCCTCCAGCATGTCGCACCTCACATGTTTGTCTCCATGAGCATGAGTATTGGAACTCCCGTCAAGTCAAACGACATCGAGGAGGTCGAGCGATAACATGGACTACAACGTCCCAATTTATGATCCGTACGTTCGCAGGGGCGACGGCTACTATCACCCAGGAAATGACGAAGCAACGCTCCTGCTGCATGTCCAGCACTCGTACCGCGATCTCGCGATCCTGCTGAACACGTTGTCCCGCCTGGAACACGAGCGTGCGCGCCGCTTGATAACGAAGTACGCGATACTTGAGCTCTTCTCACTAGACGCCAACATCCGTCAGCTTGCAAACATGGTGATTCGCGGTAGGACCGAGTTCCATGTGACGCCGGAGCAAACGTCTCACGTGAAGGCACTCCGCGACGCGTACGACCGGAGCTGGCGCCAGCACGAATCAACTTTGACTGCGATTCGCCACAAGCTCGCCGCGCATCGCGAACCGGTTCACCTCTTGGGCGTTGTGGAGCTGTGGGATTCCGTGAATACCACGATCGTCACAGACGTCATTCGGCATGTTCCCCCTTTGCATGATTTCATCAAGGACTTGAATATTTTCAAATGGACGATCACGGAGATGACAGAATCTGGCGAGGTCACAGGATTCATTCAGCCGTTTGATGGCACTACTTTGACCATCCCAATGCGCCAGCAGCGGGCTACGGGGCAGGTCGTAGGGGGCACACAGCGTGGACCTTCGCGGGCTTTTTGAGAAGACCCTCCAACGTGCTCCCTATGAGTACGCCGCCGACGTAATCGAGCGCAAACTCGACACGCACGGCATCAAGCTGACCACGAAGCAGCGTAAAGAGCTTGTTCGTCGATTGCAGTCAGGCGATCCTCAACTGGTTCGGCTGCAAGCTTGGAAATTCTGGGATCGCAGAACGGTTGACGTCAACCCTTCGGAGGAAGACATCACCGAGATCGAGAAGCGGCTCGAGGACTTGACGAATAGAATTCCCGATATCGCCATGGCCGCGGTCGAGGATATTTCGCCGAAAATGCGAGACGTCCTGATGCGAGCATGGCTCAAGGAGGGGTTGCGCAATCAACAGGAGTGCATGAAGGGGGCCAGCGCCGAGGTCTGGTCCATTTGGCGGGAACCGCTTGAGATACTGTGGCTCATGATCGACCTCGCGGACAGGAGCGCCGAAAACGTCTGACGTCTCACAAATGAGGAAGAGACAGGCCATCCACATCTCCGCGAGGCCGTGACACGTCTCCACATTCGTAGGGTTCGCATTGCAAAAGAAGTCCTTGTCCTCATGAAAAGTGGTTTTGCCGCCGCGGCAGCCGCGCGATGGAGGACCCTCCACGAGACGACTGTTGTCGCCTCGTTCATTCGAGAGAACGGTGAAGAGTGCGCGCGGCGTTTCTTGGCGTACGACGCGGTGGAACTGCGCCGCGTCGCTCGTGCCTACAAGCAGTCCTGCGTGAAGCTGGGGTACGAGCCGATGTCGGAAGAGGAAGCGACTCTCGTGGAACGAGAGTATTTCTCCGTTCTGGAGGAATTCGGCAAGGACTTCAAGAATCCGTACGGATGGGCACGTCCGTTTCTTAGCAATAACTCTTCCGGCAAGAAGCGGCTTCGCTTCTCAGACTTGGAGGCGGCCGTGGACTTCAGTTCCATGAGATTCGATTACGGGCAGGCTAGCAATGAAGTTCATGCCAGCGCTCGGAGCCTCTTTGCCCATCTGGGACTCGTCGAGGAGAACACGCTCCTGGCTGGGCCTAGCATACATGGAATGGCAGATCCTGGCTCCAACACCGCACGATCCTTGACGTTTCTGAACCTAACTTGTGTGCAGGTGTTCCCCGTCCTAGATGCGCTCGTGAGCAGCTACGTAACGATGCTACTTGGCGACGAAGTGCGCTCGCTACTCGTCGGTATTGAGCACAAGCTGTCCAGCGAGGCCGAGTGTCAGCGGCCGGTTAAAACCGGCCACGTAGGGTCGAATCAAAACCGGCCATTCTGAGCGGTCGCTTAT
>JAKEHA010000189.1 GCA_022615275.1 Candidatus Latescibacterota bacterium | reverse complement strand
GGTCTGCAGAATCCCGCCGTTGCGGTAATACTCGACTTCGACCGGCGTGTCGATGCGCACGCGCGTCCTGAATTCGCGCGCGGCGCCACCGGCCGCGGGCGTCGCTTTCACGCGCACGGTCGCTCCCGGCTTCAACGCCTCCGACAGATCCAGGATGTCGAAGGTCTCGTCGCCGTGCAGTCCCAAGAGCTCGCTCTCGCCGTCCACGAACTGGAGCGGCAGGATGCCCATGCCGACGAGATTGCTGCGGTGAATGCGCTCGTACGACTCGGCGATCACGGCGCGCACGCCGAGGAGCATGGGGCCCTTCGCGGCCCAGTCGCGCGAGGAACCGGAGCCGTATTCCTTGCCCGCGAGTACGATCAACGGAACGTGCGCCGCCTGGTATTTCAGCGCGACGTCGTAGATCGATCCTTCGCTCCCGTCGAGGAAGCACTTGGTCCAGGTTCCCTCGGAGCCGGGGACGAGCTTGTTGCGCAGGCGAATGTTGGCGAAGGTCCCGCGCGCCATGACTTCGTGGTTGCCGCGCCGCGCGCCGTAGGAGTTGAAGTCCTTGGGCTGCACGCCGTGCTCCATGAGGTACTTCGCCGCGGGTGACTTCTGCGAGATGGACCCGGCCGGCGAGATGTGGTCGGTCGTCACGGAATCGCCCACCCACACCAGGACGCGCGCGCCGCTTATGGGTGCTATGGGCTTGGGTGCGCCATCCACGCCGTCGAAGAACGACGGCTCTCTTATATAGGTGCTCTTCGGATTCCACTGGTAGAGATCCGAGTCACCGCTTTGAATCGCGTTCCATTGCTCGTTGCCCTTGAACACGTCTTGGTAACGCTCGCGGAACGATTTCGCCTTGACCACGCTCGCGACGACGTCGCGTACCTCGCTCGAGGAGGGCCAGATGTCGCGCAGGAACACGGGCTGGCCCTTGCCGTCATTGCCCAAGGGCTCTTTATCGAGGTCGATCTCCATGGTGCCGGCCAGCGCATACGCGACCACCAACGGAGGGCTGGCGAGGAAGTTGGCCTTGGTCAGCGGGTGCACGCGGCCCTCGAAGTTGCGATTACCGCTCAACACGGACGCCGCCACCAGCGAACCCTGCTCGATGGCCGACGCGATCACGTCGGGAAGCGGGCCGCTGTTGCCGATGCACGTCGTGCAGCCGTAGCCCACCACTTCGAAGCCCAATTCGTCCAGGTAGTGTTGCAGGCCGCTCTCTTCGAGATACTCGCTCACGACCATCGAGCCGGGTGCCAGCGACGTCTTCACGTACGGCTTGATATGCAGGCCACGCTCGACCGCCTTCTTCGCGAGCAGCCCCGCGCCGATCATCACCGACGGGTTCGACGTGTTGGTGCACGACGTGATGGCGGCGATCACCGTCGATCCGTGGCGCAGCTCCGCGCCGCCGTCGACGGCGACCTTGACCGCGGCACCGCGCGCACCTTGCTCGATACCGTAGCCGCCTTCCTTGACCGGCTTCGACAATGCGGCGTCGAACGCCTCGCGCACTTCGCGCACGGGGATGCGGTCCTGCGGGCGCTTCGGCCCCGCGATCGACGGCTCCACGGTCGCAAGGTCCAGCTCGATGATCTCGGAGTACTCGGGCTCGCGTGCCTTCGCGGAGAAGAACAGTTGCTGCGCGCGCGTGTACGCCTCGATGAACGCGACGTGCGCGTCCTCGCGGCCGGTGAGCCGGTAGTACCTCAAGGTTTCCTCATCGACCGGGAAATACCCCATGGTGGCGCCGTACTCGGGGGCCATGTTGCCGATGGTCGCGCGATCCGGGAGCGGCATCGACGCCAATCCCGCGCCGAAGAACTCGACGAACTTGCCGACGACGCCGTGCTTGCGCAGGATCTGCGTCACCGTGAGCACGAGGTCGGTCGCGGTCACACCTTCGCGCAAGGCACCGTTGAAGCGAAAACCGACCACGTGCGGCATCATCATGTTGATGGGCTCGCCCAGCATCACCGCTTCCGCCTCGATGCCGCCCACACCCCAGCCCACGATGCCGAGCCCGTTGATCATCGGCGTGTGGCTGTCCATGCCGACCAAAGAATCCGGATACGCGACGCCGTCGGTTACAAACACACCGCGCGCGAGGTACTCGAGGTTGACCTGGTGCACGATGCCGGTCGCCGGCGGCACCACGCTGAAATTGTGGAACGCCTTCTGCCCCCACTTGAGGAACTCGTAGCGCTCTTGGTTGCGCTCGAACTCGAGGGCGGCGTTGATGCGGAGCGCGTCGGGCGAGGCCCACGCGTCCACTTGCACGGAGTGATCGACCACGAGGTCACACGGGACCAGCGGGTTGATCTTGCGATAGTCCTTGCCCATGCGCTGCATGGCCCCGCGCATCGCGGCCAGGTCGACCATCGCGGGCACACCGGTGAAGTCCTGCAGCACCACGCGCGCGGGCTTGAACGCGATCTCGACGTCGCCCGCGGTCTTGGGGCTCCACGCGAGCAAGCGCTCGACGTCGGCGTCGGTGATCTTGAAGCCATCGTGGTTGCGTAAGGCGCTCTCCAGGAGCACGCGGATGGAATACGGGAGCCGCGCCAGGTCGGCGCCCTTCTTCGCGGCCAGCGCGGGCAGGCTGTACCACGCGACGTCGCCCGTCGTGTGGGGCATCGTCTGTCGAAAATCGGCGGGTTTGACTGGCAAGGTTCCTCCTTGGTGAGCGAAAGGCAAAGATAGCACGCGACGCGGGGCTTGGGAAGGCGCGGCTCTCCCCCGAAAACGAAGACGCCGCGCGGATACCCTTTGGGGGCACCGCGCGGCGTTTCGATTCCTACGCGCTCTCTCTGACAGGAACTACTCGCCCGCCGAACCCGCCTGGATGGAGGTCGTGATTTTGAACTCCTGGGTGGACCAGCCGCCCTGGGAGTCGGTGACGCGAACGACCGCCTTGTGCTCGCGCGCATTGTCGCGGTCCTCGTGCGCGGGAACCGCCCACTCGATGCGGCCGGCGCGGTCGATGACCATGCCTTCCGGCGCTTCGACCAGCTCGTACTTCAAGGGGCCCGTGCCCTGCGCCACCTTCACCTGATAGACGAAGCTGCGGTCCTCGCCGAGGGTCTGTGGCGGTGTCGATGTGATCTTGGGCGCGTTGCTCCCGAACTTGATGGAGTCGCTCTTGCGGGGCGACGACGTCGCTTCACCGTCGGAGGCCGACACGTTCGCGTATACGTTGTCGCCCTTCTGGAATCGGGCGGCGTTGATGGAGGAGCCGGTTTCACCCGCGACCGGTGTGCCGTCCTTGAACCACTCGTAGGTGTATGTGATGGGGTCGTTGTCCGCATCGACCGCCGAGATCCGGACCGCGATCTCGCCGTTCTCGAGCGCCGCCGTCGCCATCGTGATCCTAGGCGGCGTGTTCGCGATGACAATCGGCTCGCTCACGAGCGCGGTGCCGTCGACCGTCGCCTCGACGCGAACGCTGTCGCCCTTCTTGAAGTGACCGGGCTCGAGGGTCGATGTGGTGGCGCCCCCCACCTCGGCGTCGTTGACGAACCAGCGGCACGCGACCGAGTCGGCGCCCATGCTGCGCCGTTCTTCCAGGCGGGCCTGCAGCGTCGTGTTGGCGAACGCCGCTGGGGGCGCGATGGCGATACCGCCCGTAACCGCCGGGCCGGTCGCGACCTCGTCGGGTTTCTGGAGCGCGCTCACCAGCGAGTACGTGCCGTAGATGGCGACGGCAGCAGCACACAGCATCAACACGAGCTTCTTCACGATGGCCTCCTTCGAACACCGGCACAAAAGCGAACGCCTCCCCCCGATGCGGGAGGAGGGTTCGCTGCCCTTAGCACAACTCTCGCGGAGCCCGCGGGCGGCTCCGCGTCAACACGCAAGGACTACCGCGCGCGCTTCGACGCCGGGTCGACCTCGGCGCCCTCGATCGTCGTCTGCGAGAAGTCCTTCGAAGACTCTCTTTCACCGACGACGACCATGGTCGCGATCGCCTTCTTGCCCTTCATCACGCCGCTGACAATCACGCCGGCGTTGGACACGCTCTCGCCGAACTCGCCCGGGCCCTTGCCCACGACTTGGATCGACGTCTTCTCGTTGACGAAGACCGACTGTCCGTTCACCACGATCTCGCCCGAGAGCGAGCCCGAGTACACGCCCGTCACCGAGAACGGCACGGGCTTGCCCGGGACTCCCTTGCCCTTGGGCATCTTCTGTTCCTTCGCCCCCGTCACGCCCACGGTCAATGCGGCCATGAGAGCGGACAGGAGAATGATGCGAATGCTCTGCTTATTCATGTTCGTACCACCCTTCTAGTACTGCTGCCGCCACGAACGGACGGTGAGCAAGCGGAGGTCGCCCAGGGTGTCTTCCACGTGAATACGCGTGTCGCTGCCCTGGACCAGGATCTTCTCGTTGACGATGTCGATGACCGGCTTGGTCGCAATACCGTCGCCGAGGTCGGTTACACGGCCGTTGGTACCGTCGTTCGAATCGTCGTCGTCGTCGTCGAACGCCGCACCGTTTCTAAATTTGACTGCGTAGAGGAACGACTGACCACCGGTCGTGCAGATCGCGTCGTTCGGGGCGAACGAAGTGAAGTACACGATTCCCGACACCAAGGCGTCCGGCTCGACGATACGCTCACCCGGCGCTTCCACCAGGTCGATGAACCAACCCTTGAAGTTGTCGAGCGGGTTGATCGTGTTCGTCTGATCGACCAGTTCCGAGCGCGAGACTTCGAGGCCGCCGTGGTCGTCGATGATGCAATAGAACGACTGCACTTCCTGGGTCTGGAAGTCGTCGCTTTCGACGTAGCGGCCGGTACCGAAGTACAGCAGCACCTTGCCGTCGATGTCCACGGTCGCGATGGGCTGAGCCTGGATCGGCTGACCGGCGGTTTGGAACAGCAGCGTCTTGTCCATGGTGCTGCCCGTGAGGTCATACCGCCACAGGTGGCCGGCCAGGTCGCTCATGTACATGACGTCGTCGTAGCCGTCGAAATCGAGGTCGATCGCCGTGCACGCCGTCGACATATTCATGACGCCGGGCGTCGAGCTCAACAGGTCCACCTCGATCACGGCTCCGTCTTCCATGTCGAACGCCACGAAGTACGCGTCACCGGCGTCGTTCGGGCCCGAGCCCACGAAGCCCACGAACTTGTCGAGCTCTTTCACGCGGGCCACTTCGAGCTGCGACCACGACTCGTTGACTTCGGGGATGGCGTTCTCCCACATGAACTCGGGGTTGCGCGGGTCGGTGACGTCGATGGCGAAGTAGTTGTTACCGCCCTGTTTCATGCCGCCCACCAGCACCGTTTTCCACTCGCCGCTGACATAGACGTCGGTTACACGCGGCGTGCCGTTGACCGAGAAGTTGTGGCAATAGTTGGTTGCCGAAATGTCGTCCAACAGGCTCAAGTGCTCGGTGGGAATGTACGCCCACAGTTCCTCGCCGGTCTCGGCCAGGAAGGCGTGCATCATACCGCTGTTCGAGCCCACGTAGATTGCTCGCTCGCGGTTCGCATAGGCCGAACGGAACGCGGCATAGTTGTTGAAGCGATAAACGAAGTTCGGTCGGCCGACCGTGACCGGCGCGGACTCGACGATGTCGCCGAGGATCCAACCACTGCGGTCGCGGTAACCCGCCACCGTCTCGCCGCGCGTCCAGTTGATAACGTTGGTCGCGATCGTCGAGGTCGCGACACCCATCGCCGACTGCAGGTTGCCCACGTTGCCGGTCGTGAAGTCCTGCTGCACGCCGTTGACCGACGTGAAGATGGTGCGCGAGCTGGGCGAGCGCTGGCTCAAGAGATCGCCTGCCTCCCAGGCCGGCAGCTCGCCGGTCTCGTACGGGAGGACGAACGCTTCCAGGTAGCCCTGCCACGAACCCGGGAAGAACTTACCTCGATACAGATAATCGTCCGCCTGGCCTTCGGTCGAAACGACCGCGACGGCCGCGCCGGAGGAAATACGGTTCACGATGTCCCGCAGCACGTTCTGGAGGCTGTTGGACAGCTGCGCCGCGTTGTTGGCGACGAAGTAGGCTCCATCCCCTTCATTCGCCGCCCAATCGAGCACGGGCGCGTCGATGTTCATGCCAACGGTGTAGGTATTGGCGTACTGAACACCGGGCATGTCACCGGCGGGAGACGACGGAGTACGCATGTCGTTGGTACGCATCCATTTTGCCAGGTGAACCAGATACTGGGAGCATTCGTCGCTGTCCGGATTGGGCGCACCGATACTGGTGCACGTGCCCACGGGCATAGAAGCATCCTTGTACTTGTTGGGAACGGTGACGTCCTGCGTCGGGTAACCGTCCGTGACGACGACGACGAAGTTGCGTTGACAGTCGTACTGAATGGCGCTCGTGTCAGTCTCGAAATATTGGGCGATCGTGACCATCGACTCTCCCAGCGGGGTCCAGCCGGTGGCTCGAATTGAATTGACATTCGAGATGATCGTGGCCGCATCCGTCCCGAGCGCGGCCACCTGCAGACCGCCCGTGCTGCCGTTGAACTTGTATACGCCATAGCGAACGTTGCTGCTCATGTTCGTGATGATGTCGTTGACGGCTGCCTTGGCCATCTGGACGCGCGTGAAGCGGGGGATCTCAGCCCGCTGGGTCGAGGTGGCGTACTGGAACACCCAGTTCAAGTAGTTGCCCGTGTAGACGCCGTTCTCGCCCTGGTCGCTGTTGACCAGGTAGGCGGTCGGCGTCAGCGGCGCGCCGGTTTTGAAGCTCCGGCGGCTGTACCACCCGTCGCTGGCGACTTCGTATTCAGCCGTCCTGTTCAACGTACCGGTGTACGCGACATTCGGGTCGTAGGCGTCGTGCGTGATCGCGTCGTTCATACTGCCCGAGCTGTCGAACAGGAAGACGACGTTCGCGTCGACCTTGCCGGTTTGAATGAACAGGGGCAGCTCGCACACCTGGGCCTGCGCGGGCAGGAGCGAAACTGCCCCCACGAACACGCATGCCAAGGCGACGATGCAAGTACCGATACCGAAGAAATGTTGGTTACGCATGATTAATACCCCGTTTCGAAGCGCCGCGTGGCCTGGACCTCGATCACACTCGAGCTCGCTTTCGCGCTCGCACCCTCGGCATCGACTGTGAAGTCGCCGAAGACGTAGCGATCCTGGTCCCATCCGGGCCTAGGCCCCATTCCGTCCAATGTGACGTCGTATTGAAATTTGTTCTCTTCCTGGGTGGACGCATTGGGATCGTACAGAGTCGTGTACGTATCCTGGTCGATGATCTTGGTCCCGTCGGCATCCAGAGGCGCCTCGTTCAGGATTCGGATGAAATTGATGCCATCCTCGCTTCCGGCGTCCGACGAGTTGAACGCACGCGTGTGCGTGTACTCGTTGTGTGCGACCTTCCGCTCCGACCCCGTGATGAACACGATGATGGCCGCGATCGCGGTCAGGCCCGTGATGAAGAACAACGCCGTTACCAGCGCGCCACCACGTTCGTTTCGAACCAACGTCAACATGTCTGCTCCTTTCCCACGATTCCGGTGCTATCCGTTCCTCAGCGCGACGCGAGTAGAAACGGTCATTTGACCGCCCTGATCCGTTTGCGTCGTAATATCGATACCAATCGATCTGACCAGTTCCAACTGGTTGCCCGCGAGCGGAGCAACCAGGGGCTGGTTGTTCACGTCGAAATAAGTGAACGCGCACGCCGTGACGTTGGGAATCATGACTTCCGGCCCCGTGCCGGGGTCGCGCATGACTGCTTGGGTGCCGGCGTCGTAGAAGTACATGATGTCCTCGGACGGTTCCGCGGTCTGAATGGCGCCGTCGCCGCTCAAATCGGCCTGGACGTGCACCGTGTCGCTCTGCGCGGCCAGTACGCCCTGGATGCCCTGCTCGGCGGGGTCGGAGCCCGCCGGGCGCAGCTCGGTGATCATGACCGAGACGCCCGCGCGCGCGTTCATCTGCTGGTTCGCGCGCGTCGAAGTGCTGCCGTAGATGCGCGTGGTCGAGAAGAACACCTGGTTGACGACGAGCAGGACGATACCGAGAACGATCACGGTGACGACCAGCTCGACCAGGGTGATACCCCGGTTGTCCGAGAACGCGTTTCGAATCTTCTGAAGGTGCTTGTCCATGGCTTGTTACCGGTCCGAGAGCCGGTTGATGATGCGAACCACCCGCGGCGTGCCTCGCTCGTTCCAGGAGACGCTGACCGTGATTTGATCGAGCGTCGGAGTGACGTTCTGCACGTCGCGAATCCACGTGTAGTTGTCGACCGTGCCGGTGTCGGTCGCGGCGACGCCGAAGCCCAAGCTCTTGGTCTGCTCCATCTCGAGCGTCGCAATCGTCAAGGCCTCGGTGTAGCGGCCCGAGTCGAACACGTCTTGCTGGGCGCGCGTCTGCACGAACGCAAGCGGGAGCAACCCGATGGTTAGAATGACCAGTGCGACCATCAGCTCGACGAGGCTGAAGCCCTCCTCGCGACGGTGCGTGTTCGGCTCGCGATTAATAGCCATGGCTGGCAACTCCCGTGGGTGAAAGGCTGACGTCCGTCGAATTGGACGGACCGTCGATCGCGATGTCGACGGCGTCAGCCAATCCCCACGCATAAAAGTTGGGGTCGTCGCTCGCGTTGAAGGTGACACCGTTCTGCGCCGGCGTGGTCCGAAAGACGGTCCCGCCGCCGTTGACGAGCTGATACTGGTCCGCGCTGAACACCATGGTGATGGTTTCGCGGCGCGCGATCGCCAGTGAGCGAGCGAGGTAGCAGTCGGTGATCAGCTGATTCCGCGTCCCGACCACACGCGTCCTCTTGAGGTAGCCCGAGAACGAAGGCACCGTGATAGCGGCCAGTATGCCGATCACGGCCACGACGATCATCAGCTCCGAGAGCGTGTAGCCTGCGTGGTTCAGTCTGTTGCGCGACTTGCACATAAATTGCCCCCCGGTCCCCTCGGTGCAATCCATGTGCCACGTCGTCGGATACGCTTTTCGCACGTTCCGGGCCTCTTGGAAGAATCCACGACCACCTCTGGAAAACCGCCGGGTGAAAACCCGCGTGTCGGCCAGTGCAAACTGCGGAGGCCTCGATCAGTGCCAGACTGGGGAGAAATAGTTGCCGAGAAGGGGGGCGCGCGACCGCGCAGACACCCGTTCGCGCTTATATAAGGAGCGCGACGAGGCGTCGCAACGACGCGATGCAATTCGCAACCGTGAGGAAGAATGCGCGCGCCGCTATGAGCGCGGCGTGTACTTCTTGCGGGCCATCTGAAACCGGTCGCGCGTGCGTGCGTACTCCATGCCGCCCATGCGCCCGACCGCCCGAAACAGCTCGTAGTCGACCTTGCCGTTGGCGATCACGCGATCGTCGACGTGGAGCAGGACAATTTTGCCGATCACGAGCGCCCCGCCCCCCACGCCGTCGGGCCCGATCTGGACGATCTCGTAGCGCTCGCACTCGAAGTGGATGGGTGATTCCGCCAGGCGCGGGGCCTTGACCCGCTCGGCCGGAACCGGGGTCAACCTCGCCTCCTCGAACTCGCTCATCCCGTGCGGGAAGTCGGTCGCGGTTTCGTTCATCGCCTCGGCCAGATCTTCGGGCACCACGTTGACCACGAAGTCGCCGGTCGCCTCGACGTTGACCAGGGTGTCCTTCTTGCGGCCCGTCACGGCGTGACGGCCGGGCGCGAAGCACAGGGTCGGCGGTTCGGTCGAGATGGCGGTGAAGAAGGAGAAAGGCGCCAGGTTGGGCACGCCCTCGCGCGAAATAGTCGACACCCACGCGATCGGGCGCGGCACGATGCACCGAATCAGCCAGGGATAGAACTCGGTCTTCGGCGTCGTGGCCGGATCGATGATCATGCTGCCGCTTCGGCGCGGGACGCGCGCACTAGTACTGCCAGCTGTACGGGTAGTTGGCGTCGTCGATGCCCGTGACCACCTTCGTCACCTTGAGCGGATTGAAGGTGTCGACCATGACGGCCAACTCGCCCGTTTCCTTCGCACCGAGCGACGCCTCCAGCAGTCCCGGCTGCGGCCCGTGCGGGATGCCGTACGGGTGCAGCGTGATCGAACCCACGTCGATGCCCTTGCGGCTCATGAAGCTCCCGTCGACGTAGTAGATCACCTCGTCGCTGTCCACGTTGGAGTGCGCGTACGGAATCGGCACGGCACCCTCTTCGAAATCGAAGGGACGCGGGCAGAACGAGCACAGCACGTAGCCCGGACCGGTGAAGGTGAGGTGCGTCGGGGGCGGCAAATGCACGCGCCCCACCTTCGACATGTAGTCTTTGATATTGAGAATCCACGGGTAGTAGAAGCCGTCGTAGCCCACCAGGTCGAACGGGTGGTGGCCCCACAGGTACTCCTGGATGCCGCCGCGCAGGCGAATGTGCATCGGGAACTCGCCCACCTTGTCGGTCGCCTCCACGAACTCCGGCTGGCGAATGTCGCGCTCGCAGTAGGGCGCGTCCTCGAGCAGTTGGCCGTACTGGTTGCGGTACTTCTTGGGCCAGTCGACCGGCCCGAACGACTCCACGAAGAACACGCGGTTGTTGTCGCTCTCGAACGTCATCTTGTAAATGACGCCGCGCGGGACGACGACGTAATCCCCCTCGTCGAACGGAAGGCGCCCGAACATGCTCTCCAGCACGCCCTTCCCCTTGTGGACGAAGTGTACCTCGTCGCTGGTCGCATTCTTGTAGAAGTAGTCGGCGGTGCCGCGCACCGGGCTCGAGGTGCCCAGGATGAGGTCGTTGTTGAACATCATCGGGCGCCGTCCCGTGACCCAGTCGCCGTCCGGCTTCAGCTCGAAGCTCTTCAGGTGGCGATGGCGATGCTCGCCTTCCAGCGCCTCCAGCGTGATGGGGCGAAACTTCCCCACCTTGGCCACACGCGTCGGCATGTGCACGTGGTACACGTTCGAATAGATGTCCGAGAATCCGAGGCGGCTGATGTGCTCTTCGTAATAGTGGTTCCCTTGCGGGCTCTTGAACACGGTGTGCCGCCGGTGCGGAATCTTTCCTCGCTGGATGTAGACGGGCATATGTCCTAACTCCTTTACAGCGTTCCGCGGCGCGCTTGCTCGCGCTCGATCGACTCGAAGAGGGCCTTGAAGTTGCCCTTCCCGAACGAGCGCGCGTTTTTGCGCTGAATCAACTCGAAGAAGAGTGTGGGGCGGTCCTGCACCGGCTTGGTGAACAACTGCAGCAGGTAGCCGCTGTCGTCGCGGTCGACCAGAATGCCGAGCTTGCGCAGCGTCGGGATCTCCTCGTCGATGTCGCCGACGCGCTTCGGCAGCTCTTCGTAGTACGAATCGGGGACGGTCAAGAACTCGGCGCCGTTGGCCACGAGCTGCCGGATGGTCCCGATGATATCGTTGGTCGACATCGCGATGTGCTGAACGCCCGCGCCCGAGTTGAACTCGACGTATTCCTGGATCTGCGACTTCTTGAGCCCCGACGCGGGCTCGTTGATCGGCATCTTGACGTTCTCGTTGTCGTCCGC
>JAKEHA010000188.1 GCA_022615275.1 Candidatus Latescibacterota bacterium | reverse complement strand
GAGGCGTCGAGCCAGGAGGGAAGCAAGCATGATGGAGCGCAAGATGGACGAAAGAGAAGAGCGCGCGATGGACGCCGAGCTCAAGAAGAAGGAAGCCGGAGCCGGCATTCGCAGCCTCGATCTCTATCTCCACGAGATCAATCGCACGCCCCTGCTCACGCGCGAACAGGAGCGCGACCTCGCCAAACGCATCAAAGCCGGCGACAAGCAGGCGCTGGACCGGCTGGTCCGTGCCAACCTGCGCTTCGTCGTCTCGATCGCGAAGCAGTACGCGAACCAGGGCCTGTCGCTCGAAGACTTGATCAACGAGGGCAACCTGGGCTTGATCAAGGCGGCGCACCGCTTCGACGAGGAACGCGGATTCAAGTTCATCTCGTACGCGGTGTGGTGGATTCGCCAGGCCATGCTGCAGTCTCTCGCGGAGCACTCGCGCATCGTGCGCCTGCCGCTCAACCGCGCGGGGACGCTGTATCGGATCGGCAAGGTGTCGCGCCAGCTCGACCAGGAGCTGGGACGCACGCCGAGCGCCGATGAGATCGCGGCTCGCCTGAAGATTCCCGTCCAGGAGGTCGCGGACACGATGGTGATCGCGAACTCGCACGTCTCGCTCGACGATCCGTATTCGAGCGAGAAGGACGACACGGCTCTGGTCGACTACTTGACCGACGAGACGCAGGCTTCGCCGGACGAGGACACGTACGCGGCGGCGTTGTCGGACGACCTCGAGCGCGCGCTGGGTACCCTGTCGGAGCGCGAGCGCAGCATCCTGTCGATGTACTTCGGACTGGGCGGCGAAGAGCCGATGACCCTCGAGGACATCGGCAAGCGCTTGAAGCTCACGCGCGAGCGCATCCGCCAGATCAAGGAAAAGGCCATTCAGCGCCTGCGGCATTCGACCCGGGCCAAGTTCCTCCAGGGATACATGGAGAGCTAGGTCTTGGTCGATCCGCCCGGGACCACAAAAGCGGGGCCAGTAGTGGCCCCGCTTCGCTTTGCGGCGGCCGTGGGCTGGTACGGACCTTGCGGGCCTCGAGGCCGGAATCGCTTGACACCCGATCGGGAGTCATCTAGCCTTCTCGGTCCGAAAGGGAAAACCGTTGATTCGCGATAAGATACTGACCTTCCTCTATCTGCCCGACGGCAGCCACGAGCCGAGGGCGTTCCAGGTTCGCCGGAACGCGGTATGGGCTTTGGCGGCCACCGTGCTGGTGTCGCTGGGCGCGTCGGGTTGGGCCGTGCTGGGGCATTCGAGCCGGATGAAGGACGCCTATCTGGTCGAGACGCTCGCCAACCAGAACCATGAGTTGCGCTCCGAGATCGACCTCCTCACCGGCGAGTTGGAAACCCTCAAGCGTCAGGTCGCGCAGAACTTCGATTTCCAAAACAAGGCCCGTATCATCGCGAATCTCGAGGACCTCGATCGGGACGTCGCCGAAGTCGGCGTCGGTGGGCCACAAATGGGCTTTGCGCAGTCGCTCTCGAGCATCGACGCCAAGACCCGCGACCGCCTGTTCACGGCGCGCGGCGACATCGAAAAACTCCTCCGGCAGGCTCGGCTCCAATCCCGGGACTACGAGGAGATACTGTCCCACCTCGAATCGGCCAACGATCAGATTCGCACCACCCCGTCGCTTCGCCCGGTCAACGTCGGATTCGTATCGAGCCGCTTCGGCTGGCGCATGGACCCGATCTCGGGCCGGCGCGCGATGCACCGCGGGGTCGACTTCTCGGCCCGCATGGGTACTCCGGTCTACGCGACCGCCGACGGTGTCGTGACGTATTCCGGCGTCGAGCGGACCTACGGCAACGTGGTCGAGATATCGCACGGCTCGGGCTTCGTCACGCGCTTTGCGCATCTCCAGCGCCGCCTGGTTCAGAAGGGCCAGAAGGTCACCCGCGGCGACGTGGTCGGGCGGGTGGGATCGACCGGGAGGTCGACGTTCTCCCACCTCCACTACGAGATCGAGCGCAACGGCGAACGGGTCGATCCGCTTCGCTTCGTCCTCGTCGACTAGCCCGATTTTCCCTTGTCACGATGGGGCCCGAAAGCTAATCTTTCGGAGCGGACTCGTATTTATCTCTTTGTAGAATAATGGTTTACCATTCTTTCTGGAAGTCGCTCACGGTCTCCGGCGCCATCGTCGGGAGCCTAGCATGGCCCGGTTCCCCCGCTCTCGCGGGTGTTCTCCGGGTCGACGGCATCCGCCACTCGACCTCGGGGGAGCACACTCGCGTCGTGATCGACCTCTCCCGGCCCGCCCAGTACACGGTCACCCGTCTCGCCGATTCGGTCGGCGTGGCGGTCTCGTTCCAGGGAGCCGCCCTGAGCCTGGACGTGGTCGAGGTCGCCGTGGGACGAAACGGGGTGCGCGTCGTGCGTCCGCTGGTAGATGCGGGCAACGTGAGCATCCGGTTCGAGTTGGATCGTCCCGCAAGCTGGGAGGTCTTCGCGCTTCCCGCCCAGCGGGGTAAACCGAACCGGGTGGTCGTCGACCTCGTGCCCGCCGCCATCGTCGGCGCCGCGCCCGCTCCCGATATCGCCGCCGGGCCGGACGCCGAGCCCGCCGCGGGTGATTCCGCGGCCCCGCCGCGGCTCGCGACCTCCTCGCCTATGACCAAGACGGCCCCGTCCAAGCCGCGACCCTACGTGGTCGCGGTCGACGCGGGACACGGCGGGCACGACGGGGGAGCGACCGGGCGATACGGACTCGTCGAGAAGAAACTGTGCCTCGACATCGCGCGCCGCGTGGCGGCGATCCTCAATCGAAACGGTAACGTGCGCGCGGTTCTGACGCGCGACGGCGACGAATACCTCACCCTCCCGCGCCGCAACCAGCTTGCGGAGCACAAGGGCGCCGACGTGTTCGTCAGTATCCACTTGAACTCGGCGCCCAGCCGCACGGCGCGCGGCGCCGAGATCTACTTCGTGGCGCCGGCCGGAGCCCAGAGCGCGGCCAACCAGGCCTTGAAGAGCGGCGAGGCCGCCCACGATTTCGGGCTCGAGGAGAGCGACAACTCCGACCTCGTCCACATGCTGCTCGACGTGAACCAGCAGGCCGTGCTCGCGCGCTCCGAGCTGTTGGCCGAGTCGATCCTCGAATCGGTGCGCAAGCGCAATCTCCTGCCCACGCGCGCCGTCAAGCAGAAGTCCTTCTCGGTGCTGCGAACCATCTCGATGCCGTCGGTGTTGGTCGAAGCCGGCTTCATTTCCAACCACGCCGACGCCAAGCTGGTCAAGGATCCGGACGGCCGCGAGAAGGTCGCGCGCGCCGTCGCCGACGGCGTGCTCGCGTTCTTCCGCGCGCACCCGCCGCAGCGCAACGACGCCTCACAGCCCGTGACCGCCTCGCTCATTCACCGCGTGCAGCGGGGCGACACGCTGTGGACACTGTCGCGTCGTTACGGCACCACCGTGGCCCGTATTCGCGAGCTCAACGGCCTGTCCGTCTCGCAGGAGCTTCGCGTCGGGCAAGAACTCGTCGTGCCGAGCGCGAACTGAACGCGAGGCGCCCGCGCGAAGGCCGATGAAACCCGCCCGCGCCATCACCAACAACTTCGGCGCCAAGGTGCTGGCGGTCGTGGTGGCGCTCCTGGTGTGGTTCAACGCGAGCGGGCAAGAAGAGGTCTCGCGCCTGCGCACCGTGCCGCTGCTGCTCGAGGGGGTCTCCGACTCGCTGGCACTCGCGGGACCGGTACCCGTCAGCGCGGTCTTGCGCATCACCGCGACGCGGCGCCAGCTGCTGGCGCTCGGATTCCAGCGCGTGGCGGTGGTCGCGGACCTGACCGGATTCGAAGCCGGTCGTCGGCGCGTGGTGCTTTCGGACGAGCACGTGCGCGGAACCGACGAGCTCGATCCGGGGAGCATCGTGGTCACGCAACCTTCCGTGCTCGAGGTCGTCCTCGAGCCGCTCGCCTCGCGCCGACTGCAGGTCTCGCTGGCCACGACCGGGGCGTTTCCCGCCAACCTCATCCTCGAGGACGCCGGCCTCACCATCGAGCCGGACTGGGTGACGGTGCGCGGGCCGGCCTCGATCATCGAGCGCATCCAGCACGTGACCACGGAGACGCTCGAGTTGGCGCGCGTGCG
>JAKEHA010000187.1 GCA_022615275.1 Candidatus Latescibacterota bacterium | reverse complement strand
TTGGCCAAAATGACGCCGTCGGTGCGATTCAAATCGACCGTCGACGGAATGACCGGCGGACGCGCGCGCGGCGCCAATAGCTGCGCGTCGTACTCGTTGTAGGCGGGGTCGTTGTACAAGAACGTCAGGTCGTCGATCGAGATCGTGGCCGGACTGCCGCCGGTGCCCGCGCCGGTCTGATTCAAGGTGAACGTGTACAGGCCGTAGTCCGTGTCCGTCTCGAGGGCCGCGGGCAGCGTGTACGACACCACGTAGGTGTTGCCGCCGAGCGACGACGGGTACTTGAAGGCGCCGTACGGCCACGGTTCGCCGTCGGTGTTGACCTGCGGTGTGAGCACGTTCCAGAAGTTCTCGGTGCTGCCCTGGGTCGGGTCGGCCGGGCCCGCCTCGAGCTTCAGGACCGCGATCGGGCCCGCGTCCTCTTCGATCATGGTCGACTCGATGGCGACCAAACGGCCGTCGGGAGTCGGCTGGGCATGGAAGAAGTTGCGGTTGTGAGGACCGTACTTGTGGAACGGCGCCGTGCCGTCCGGATTGGCGACGAAGAGTGGGAAGCGGTTGACGGTTCCGAAGTGCTCCCAGCGCGTGTAGACGACGTGGCCTTCCGAGGTGAGCGTCGGGTCGAAGTCGTCGCTCATGTTGAAGCTCACCCGCTGCAGGTTCGAGCCGTCGGCATCGACGACGTACATGTTCTCGACCGGCGCGTGGTTGTACTCGTCCATTTCGCGCGCGCGCGAGCTCGTGAACATGATGCGGTCGTCGGGGAGATACAGCGGGTCGAAATCGTGCCCGCCGCCGCTCGTCACCTGGCGCAGCCCGGTGCCGTCGGCGTTGATCTCGTAAATATTCCGGTTTCCGCCGGAAGGCGGGCGCATCGAGAAGAGGATCTTGGTCCCGTCGAACGACACGCACGGATCGCTGATCGACGCGCCCGTGAAGTTCGTGAGCGGTGTCACGATGCCGTCGGGCGAGATGGGCGAAAGCTTGTAGAGGTTGCCCTCCGCCCAGCTCCTGTTGAGCGTCTCTTCGCCCACGGTCTTGACGAAGACGATCGCGGCCGTGGTTTCCTCCTCGACGATGACGTCGTCGGGGGCACTGTCGCGACACCCGAAGCCCGACAGCATCAGCACGCACAGCGCGCCGACGAGGGTCGGTATACTCGAGGCGAAGGTCCTTCTGTTGGTTGCGAATCTCATGATGCTCTCCTTGGCGCCTCCCGCCGCTCGTTCCGCCCATTCGGACGGCGCTCGCGGCCGGAAACTCTAACTAACTGCCCAGACTCCGATAGAATGTGAATCCGATCGTGTACTCCAAGTAGTCGTATGCGACGGTGCCCTCGACGTTGAGCTGCTGTCCGAGGACGGTGGCGCCGCGCATCTCGCCGCGGATGGCCACGTCGTCGCGTATATAGATCTCGAGACCGCCGCCGGCGGTCAGTGCGTTCTTGGTCACCGGGTCGGCGTTGATGGCCTTGCCCGGATACACCGTCATCATCCCGTAGCCCAGCGTCGCGTAAGGCTGAAAGCGACCCGACAACGGATAGCGCAAGACGATGTTGAACGTGTGCAGCAACCCGTGCAGCGAGGAGGCCGGGTTGTGACCGAACGACACCTCGTAGCCCAGCCACGTGTTGGGGCTGTATCCCGCGCGAAACGCGAACAAGTCCTGCGAGCCCAGCTCGCCGTAGGCGGGGCTGAACCAAACGCGGTGCCGGTAGCGGTTGCGATCGTTGCTGACGCGGAAGCCCGCGTCCTTCATCGACGGCACCAGATAGATCAAGTCGTCGCCGGTATCGCGCGCGCCGGTGGGAGTGGGCTCCGACGGGGCGGGCTCCGACACGACCGAGGTCGTCTCCGGCATCTCCGGGGCGGGCGTGGCCAGTGAGTCGGGCTCGCTCGCCGACACCGCGCTCGATGCGACGATCACGAACGAGGCCAGCGCGAGCATGCACTTCGTACGCCTGCTCATCGGTACTCACCCGCTTCGATCCAGGCCAGGATCGTCAGGTAGTCGGGGTCGTCCAACTCCGTGAACACGTATCCGCCGGCGTGGCCGGGGCCGCCGCACTCGGGCGCGAGCGGCTTCATGACGAGCGGACTCGCGACCGGATTGGCGCCGTCCACTTGCAGCCGCGCCTGTTCGAAATCGAACTGCACGTTCTTGTTTCCGTTGGGTGACAGCTCGAAGGTCCCGCGGATGCCACCGCCGTGACACGTCAGGTTGTCGCACCCCTGCGCGGACAGGATGGGGTTGATCGTGTTCGCGAACGTGTCGAAGTCGAGGACATAGGACTGCCCGCCCGCCGGCGGATCGGGATCCGTCGTCGAGGCCTTGTCGCAGCCACTTACGACGGCGACGGCCATGGCCGTCGATCCGACCAGCAGTGCCGAGACCGCGGGATGCTTCCTCATGATTCCTCGTGCGTCCACGTCGATGTTCCTTGGTTCGCTCGGCAGAAATTGCCGAGCGGCTACCATTAGCCGCCCGTTATGCGGTTCCACCCGAGCATGGGTCCGTCGCCGTGCACTTTGCAGCGAGGCAGCGTAAAACCTGGCGTCTATTCGACCGCTTGGCGGTCTCGAGATGCCTCCGTTGTCCGCATGCCGACGCGGCCGGCGGGCGATGGGAAACCCGACCTACCGTCGTGCAAGGTCTACGCCAGAGGAATGACGGGAGAGAGATTGGCCGCGGAAAGCCGGAGACTAGAAGTATCGCAGCGTAAGCGTGCTCACAACTTCCGATTCGATCTTGAAACGGGAGCGAAGCGACTCTTCCACCCAGACCACGTACCCGCCGCCGGAGCGCGGCTCGACGACCACGATGGAAATGTCTTCCCGAGACTTCGCAAGCGCTCGGGCCTTCTCGGACCCGAGTACGAAGAGCCCGGTGTCCCACGCGTCGCACTGGACGGCGTGCGCAGCCACCACGGTGACGGACACCAACCCTTCAGCGGGCCAACCGGTGCGCGGGTCGATGATGTGGCCGTAGCGCTTGCCGTCGGCGTCGACGAATTGTTCGTAGTTGCCCGAGGTGGAGATCGCTTCGTCGTGGAGACGAATGGTACCAAGGTACGGATGCTGGCCCGACGGGTCGCGAACGCCCACGCTCCAGCCGCCCTTGTCCGGCGCGTTGCCCAGCGCGACCATATTTCCAGAGAGGTCGATGAGGGCGTCTTTGGCGCCGGCCTCGCGCAGAATACTCGCAACGCAGTCGACGCCGTATCCTTTCGCGATCCCGCCCAAGTCGATCTTCGTCCCGGGGGTGGCGAAGCGAATGCTGCGGCGTGCCGCGTCGAAGCGCACCTTGTCGGGGCCGACACTCGCGAGCGTCCTCGTGATCTCGTCTTGCGTGGGGATGCGTTTCTTTCCGCCCAGGAATCCCCACAGTCGCACCAGCGGCTCGACGGTGATGTCCATGGCACCGCCGGTGTCGCGCGTCACGCGCGCGGCCTCGGCCAGGACCAGGGCAACTTCAAAGTGCACGTTCACGTCACGCGTGCCGGCGTTGCGGTTGATGCGGGCGACCTCGCTGGTCTGGGTCCAGTTGCTCATCAGGGAGTCGACGCGATGCAGCTCGAGCAGGCCTCGGTAGGCGAGGTCGGCTACCGCGGACGAATCCGCGGTGACGAGCGTCACCGTCGCCCACGTGCCCATGGTCTGGGTGCGGAAGGGAATCGCGCGCGACGGCGCGATGGGAGCGGCTGACGCCGCCACCGCGGCTGTCGCGAGGAACAGGTGGAGAATCATGGACGCGAAGTCTATTGGCGAGCGCCTACGGCGTCAATCGAGAGCTCGCTCGCCGCGGGACGCTCGGAAAGTGACGCTCGGTGCATCCATCTCGATACGAAATGTACCGTGCCCAGCACCATCACGCCCGCGCCCACGGCGAACACCCGGCGCAGATCGAAGAGATCCATCAGGATGCCTCCCAAGAGCGCGCCCGCCAGCATGCCCAGGCTGTGCGCGACCGTCATGAGCGCCATGACACTCGCCATGGCGTCCGAGCGGGCGCCCTTCTGCGCGGCGAGCGCCATCAGCGCGGGCATGCAGATGCCGCCCCCGGCGCCGAAGCAGACCGAGGCCAGGATGAATGCACGGTGGCTGTCGGCCCATTGGAAGGCGAGCATGCCGCACGCCGCGATAACGCCACCCGTGACTACGAGCGCCCTCTTGTTCGCGCGATCCGCGATGACACCCATGGGGGCGTTCAGCAATCCGCCGCTCGCGATCCCCAGCGTGATGATGAGCCCGATCGACGCGCTCGAGAGCGAGAGCTTGAACGAGGCGTAGAGCGGAACGAAGGCCCAGATCATGCCGACGCACACCACGAACACGAAACGAAATCCAAACAGGCTCGCGAGTCCGCGGTCGCGCAGGAGGTCGAGCCACGCGATCGGCCGCTTGGCCACGCGGAGCAGGGGTTCGCGGGAGGGCGGCGGCAGCATCGCCGCGCACACCGCGAAGCCGGCCAGCGCGAGCAGCCCCATGATCCAGAACGTCGCGTGCAATCCCCAATGGTCGTGGACCAAACCGCCGACGAACGGACCCAGGCTCATGCCGACCAGCACAACCGTGCCGTAGAGCCCCATGACGCGCCCTTCGCGGCCGGCCGGGGCGAGATCGGCGGCGTAGGCTTGGAAGATCGGGATCAGCATCGCCGACGCCACACCGTGCAGCAGTCGAATGACGACGAGTGCGGCAATGCTGTCGAGATAGGCGAGTGCGATGGAGATGATCGCGTACGCGAACAGGCCGATGGTCAAAAAGCGCTTGCGGCCGCGCCGGTCGGACCAATGGCCGAAGACCGGCAGGAAGAGGGCGCGCGACATCGCGTACGCGCCGAATATCAATGCGATCTGAAACCCGCTCGCGCCCAGGCCGTGCGCGTGGATGGGAAGAAGCGGCACGACGATGCCCACTCCGATTACCGTTGAGAACACGGAAAAAAGAAGCGTAGCCAAGATTCTGCGCTGTGCCGCATCCATCGGGATTCGAACCGGCAATGGTCGAGGAGGGGAGAGAGGCAAAACTGGCGCCACTTCCCGGGGGCGAGCGGGATTTTTTTGCCGCGGGACCGAGAGCCGCGCGAGCTACTTGAGGAGCAC
The DNA here is from genome assembly GCA_022615275.1 of Candidatus Latescibacterota bacterium. Taxonomy (GTDB): domain Bacteria; phylum Krumholzibacteriota; class Krumholzibacteriia; order WVZY01; family JAKEHA01; genus JAKEHA01. Next base: position 4,076 of record JAKEHA010000187.1, on the reverse strand, counting down.
CATCTTGCGGGTCTGGTCGAACCCGGTCGCCGTCATTCTATAGAAATAGACGCCCGAGGAAACCGGGCCGCCGGCGTCGTTGCGGCCGTTCCAGCGCACGCTGTGCTCGCCGGCCGGCCGGTTTCTGTTCTCGAGCACGCGCACGACCCGGCCGGCCGCGTCGAACACCGTGATGGAAACAACCGACGGGGCCGCCAGCTCGAAGCGAATCTCGGTTTCGGGGTTGAAGGGATTGGGGTGGTTCTGGAACAAGCGATTGCGATATACGACCGGGCCCGAGCCCGTCGACGGTTGCGCGCTCGCTTCGTCCGAGTAGCCGCCCGCGTAGCCGTCGTCGTCGATGGCGTTCACCTTGAAATAGGTGTCGTTCGCGATGGGACCCGTCAAGTGCGACGTCGCGGGTGCCGCCACGATGGCGACGAGATTGGCGGCGCTCGGGACGAAGCCGGCGGCGGCGTCCGCGTACACCGCGTACTGGGCGACGTCCGCTTCGGGGCTCGCGTCCCACGTGAGCACGCGGTCGCTCCCGGACCAGCCGACCGTCGCGCCCTCGACCAAGGCGGGCTGGTCCATCGTGAAGGCGTGCGATCCGTACCAGCCCATGTCACCGCGCGAGCCGTCGGGGTCGTCGTAGGGCGCGCCGGTCCGGCCGCGGTCGATGCACGGCGAGTGCATCGCCAGGTGGTAGTCGACCACGGTCGTATCCACGTACATGGGATCCGACGAGATCGACGCGGAACCCGGCGCGCAACCGCTGTATGACCCGCCGCTCGCGTTCCACACGTTGTTGAAATCGAGCAGAGTGGGTGCCGCTCCCGAGCACGCGATACCGGTGCCGGTCGTGTTGGTGACGACGTTATTGAACACGGGCACGGCCACGCCCGAAAGGCTCATACCGCCCGCGCCGGAGCCGACCGCGTTGCGGTCGAGGGTGTTGCCGGCCACCACACCGCTTCCGACGTTGGAGATTCCCATCGCGCCGGAGATGTTCGTGGCCGAGTTACCGACGAAGAGATTGTGGGTCACCGAGACCGTTCCGTCCGCGGACAGCCCGCCCCCGAACATGGCCGAGTTCCACTCGAGGCGGCACTCGGAGATCTCGCGCGCGCCCGCGCCCGTGAGCATGACGCCGCCCGCGAAGAGCGCCGTGTTGCGGCGCACGGCCACGCGCCGCACGGCTCCGCTGGTGGCCTTGAACGCGACGCCGCCGCCCCCCAAGGACGCGCTGTTGTACTCGACCACTCCGCCGTCCACGACGACGTCCGTCGAGTTCTCGGCCAGGATTCCGCCGCCGTTCTGTCCGCCGGTGTGATGATCGATGGCGTTGCCGGCGAGTACGACGTTACTCGCTCCGACGAGATAGATGCACGAGCCTTCGGGCTGGTCGACCCCCGTCGTCACGACCGCGTTGTCCTGGAACGTCGAGCCGGAGATCGATCCCGAGCATTGATCGAGGTAGACGGCGCCGCCCCGGGTGGCCGAATTGCCGTGGACGCTGCAATTCTCGATGGTCACGTTCGATTGGTAGGCGTAGATGGCGCCGCCGAAACCGAGTTGCGCGGCGGGCCCGGTGCTGCTGTTGCGAATCTCGCAGTTGCGAATCGCGACCGTGCTCTGGTACACGCGTACCGCGCCGGCGTAGCGTGCGTTGACGGGCAGAAAGTCCGCGCGCCCATCCCCGTTCTCGAGCAAGAAGCCGTCGATGCCCGCGCCGTCGGAGGTCGGATAAAAATCGACGATGCCATTGAGATCGATCGTGGTCTTCCCGGTCGCCAGATTGCGACTCGTGAAAGACGCGTCCCACGCGCCCTGGAGCGTGACACCCTTGTCGATGGCGAGCGAGAAGCCGGAGAACGCCATCGTGGGTACGAGCACGCTGTCGCCGTCACTGGCCGCCGCCATGACGTCGGAGAGCGCGATGCCCGCGTCGGCGGGCGTGATATACGGGAACACGTTACCACCCGAGGGTGAGAAGTAGTGACGCCGCGTCGGTAGGATCTCGAAGGCGCCCGCGAGGACGGCGCTCTGGCCGTCGCGGTTTCGCACCACCACGTCCACCGGGCCCGTCGCGGCGTCGTTGAACACGGAGGCCCACACCTGGAGCGTCGTCGAGTTGGTGAGTGTCGTCGTGTGCACGAAGACGCCCGCGCCGAGGTCGACCTGGACGCCGGCCACGAAGTTCGACCCCGTGAGCGTCAGAGTGACCTCGGTGCCGACGAGGCCGTCATCGGGGGAGACCAGAGCGAGCGTCGGCGTCGGGAGCGGGGCGGGCGGGGCCGGCGCGCACGGGCTGGACGCGTCCCACCCGATCATGGTCTTGGTGTACTGGCACAAGCTGTTCTCGTTCGAACGCATCATGCACGGCCGCGAGAGCGGGTTGCAGTCTTCGCAGTTCGCGTTGTCGCCGCCGTATGCGCTACACGTGTCGAGGCACGAGGAGCAACCACCGGTGTATTCGTCGCACGCGCCGAAGATGTGGCCGGTCTCGTGTGACACCACGACGTCGTGGGTCCAGCCCGGAGTCCTGAACAAGCTCCAGAAATACGGGCCGTATATCCACGCGAAGGCATAGCCCCCGTTCGCAAACGACGACGGGGCGCCGATCGGGTTGTAGGCGATGAACGCCGAGTAGGCGCTGTTCGCCTGGTAGGTCGCTTCCTGCCAGGTGTTGAATGCGTCCACCTTGCTGAAATGGTTGCCCGAGACGTAGCCCATCTTCGTCATGACGTTGGACGCCCACGTCGTCACGAAAATGTTGTCGTGCAGCGAGGGCTCCACCCACTGGTGGCAGCGCGGATCGAAGGCGGAAACGTGGTTGACGAGAAACGTCACCCAGCAATCGAGGTGGTTGTCCGCGCGGTCGACCCACCACAGGAGTCCGACCACGGCGTCGTCCATGTACTCTTGCATATCCTCGGGCGTCCACGTCCACGAGTCGGGATCGCTCCCGGTGCCGTCGCTCTCCACGAGGAAGAAGGTCACCGCGACCGTTCCCGTCATCTTGTCGCCATAGGTGAACGACGCGGAGCCATCCCGGGCACTCCGTGGAAGCAGGTCGTAGTCGGAGAGCGTTGCCTCGTCGAGTCCCGCGCGACGGAGATTGTCGAGCACGTCGGAGACGTTGGACTCTTCGCGCGCGAGCGCGTCCGGAATGCGCGGCGTGGATGCGCTGGGCGCGAACGACTCCACATCGGCCTGCTTGCGGCGGTCGTATTCGCCGCTCACGATGGCGTTGAAGGTCTGAATCGCGGACATTGACTGCTCGTCGGTGACGTCATAGCGTGCCGGCTCGGCTTGTGACCACCGAATGTCGCGAATGCCCTCGCGGCCGGCGAGCTTCGCCGCGGTCGCGGGGTCCACCCATCCGATCAGGATCGACGGGGGCACCATCACACCCACGCGCCCGCCGTTCTCCTGCACCAGCGCCCGCGCGCGATGGAGCGCCGCAATATCGGGCGCATCGACGACGATGAGCGTCAGTCCGTCGAGGTCGGAGGCGTGCGAAGGGGCGTTCGCGATGAGAAGGACCAGGCAGACGAGAAGCAGGCACGCCGAGCGCTTGAGCATGAGTCAGGGCCTCCGATGGTCGCGTATGGGAGCGTTGGGACGCTCGATTCTAGCACGTCGCGCGCTGCGATCGCCAGCGCGCGTAGGTTTCCTTGGAGGGATTGAAGTAACCGTAGTGTAGGTGCGGGAAGCGCTCTTGGAGCCGCCGCATGAACGCCCCCATCCCGAAGCCCTCGTGTACCGTCCCCGCCGGCAGTCGTTCGCGGTACAGCTCCGGGTCGATGTTCAGGTTACGCATCTGGATCAGGTCCAGGTCGGCATCCTCTATAAAGGAGGAGATCGCGTCCAGCTCGTCGTCGGTATCGGTCACCCCGGGGAACACCAGGTAGTTGATGGAGCGAAAGCGGTCGTGGCGGCGCATGACGCGCAGGGTCTCGCGGACATCGTCGAATTGGTACTTCTTGGGTCGATAGTACGACGTGTAGACGTCGTCGCGCGCGCTGTTCATCGACACGCGGATGGCATCCAGGCCCGCGCGGCACATCGCCTCGACGACCTCGGGCAGGCTT
>JAKEHA010000186.1 GCA_022615275.1 Candidatus Latescibacterota bacterium | reverse complement strand
TCCTTGATCTCGTTCAGCGACTTGCGGCCGAAGTTCTTGGTCTTCAGCATTTCGTTTTCGCTGCGCGACACCAGCTCCCGGATGCTCTGGATGTTGGCGTTCTTCAGGCAATTGTGCGAGCGCACCGAAAGCTCCAGCTCTTCCACCGAGCGGTCCAGATGCTCCATGCGCGGGTCGCTGTAGTCGGCCAGGGCTTCCTCCGGCAGCTCGTGCGACTCCTCGAAGTTGATGAAGATGCTCATGTGGTCCTTGATGAGCTTGGACGCCAGCCCGATGGAGTCCTGCGGCGTGATGGCGCCGTTGGTCCACACCTCCAGGGTCAGCTTTTCGAAGTCGGTCATCTGCCCCAGGCGTGCCGCTTCCACCGCGTAGTTCACCTTGCGCACCGGCGAGTGCACCGAATCCACCGGGATGTAGCCGATGGGCAGGTCCTCGTCGAAGTTGCGGTCGGCGGCCACGTAGCCGCGTCCGTTCTTGACGCGCATTTCGAGCTGCAGCTTGCCGCCCTCGCTCACCGTGGCGATGTAGATGTTCTTGTCCAGCACCGCGAGCTCGGCTTCTTCTTCGATCATGGCCGAGGTGACCACGCCGGGCTGATCCACGTTGATGTAGATGGTCTTCGGCAAGTCAGTGCTGAGCTTCAGCGGCACCTGCCTGCCCTTGGTAGGGATCGCTCTCTCCGCGATCACTCCCGCGGGCGCATCCTGGAGCGAGATGTCCTCGAGCGCCACCTTCAGCTCCGCATCCTCGGGAAGCGCGATGCGTTGCAGGTAGGTGACCGTCCCGGTGACGGTCGCCTTCGCGTTCTTATCCTCTCCGCCGGTGCAGCCGGCGGAAAACCACGTCGCAACCGACGCGAGCGCGAACAAGTACGGCATTCTTCGCATGGATGACTCCTACTTCAGCAATACCATCTTCTTCGATTCGGTCACCGAGCCGGCGACGAGGCGATAGAAGTACACGCCGGAGGCAACCGACCGGCCGCGCGCATCGCGGCCGTCCCATCGCACGACATGGTCGCCCGCCGCGCGCGTTTCGTCAACGAGCGTTCGCACCAGCCGCCCGCTCGTGTCGAACACCGAGACGGTAGCGGGTCCCCGCGCCGCCAATGAGAAGGGAATCGTCGTGGTCGGATTGAAGGGATTGGGGACGTTCTGTGCCAAGCGCGTGCCCGTCGCGGGGGCGTCCGCGACCGGTGTTGCCTCCTTGAGGCGGAACCAGCCCAGCTTCGTGAACCAGCGGCCGTCTTCGGGGCCGTTGAAACCGGTGCCGGGCGTGCCGACGGGCCCCGCGTACTCGTTGAAGACGAAGAACTCGGCCTCTCCGGCGGGACACAGCGCGAGTCCGCTGTAGTCGCCCCAGCGATTGCGGTTGCCGGAGTGGAACCGTTTGTACGGGGCCTCGCCGGACTTCAGCGCCCAGGTGAAACCGATGGTGCCGGGCGGGTCGGTGGCCATGCGCGTCGCGTAGTACGCACCGCAGTAGATTCCCGCATTGGAAGCGGCGAAGCCGATCGCCATGTTGAGGTCGCAGTCGACCATGACCGAAGGAAAGAAGGTGTGCGTCGAGCCTCCGAGGTCCTCGCCGCCGACGTCGCCTTGATCCGCGAGCACGAGACCGGGCGCCGGCGTCGAGGTGTCGACTCGCCACCAATGCGCGGTGGCCTGGCCGGCATCGACGACGACGCCGAGGGGAACGATCTGCGCGCACGTGTACAGATTGCCCGCGCGCCACACCGCGTTGAGCGCGCGTCGGTCGTTGGTCTCGATCGGATACGCGGGGAGCCCCAGCTGGGGCGCGTCGGGCATTCCGACCCCGCCGTCCAGGTCCCCGAAGTTGATGAACTGCAGCGTGAAGAAGGGACCGCCCACGGTGGTGTACGGATCCGTCACTTCGATGACTTGGATGAAATCGTCGGTTCCGTCGGTGAGGCCGGAAAAGCTGGTGAGAAACGTCCCCAGCGGCCGGCCCGCGGACCCCACACCCGGAGGACCGAACATGTGCGCGGGCTGCGCGGTGGTCGGAACCGAATTGGGGTCGGTGAAGGGATCGTAGACGGCCGCGAAGTAGTTGTTGTTGGGCCCGGCGTACGCATTGGTCTTGCGGAGAATCCACAGGCGCGTGCCGCCGTAGACGCTTCCACCGGCGGAGAATGCGAACATGTTGTTCGTGATGTAGACCGCCTTGTCGTCGACGCCGAGGCCGGGGTAGTCCGCCCAGCGGTCCAGCCCGCCCATGTTGACCTTCGAGTCGATCGAATGCAGCCACCACCCGTCGTTGGGATCCGACGTCTTGGAAACGCCCACCAGAATGCGTGACTCGGACGGGTTGGGCGTATCCGTGCGCTCCAGTGCCACCACGACGAAACGCCCCGCGTATTGGTCGTAGATCACTTTGGGGTCGAAGCAATTCGTACCGAGCGTCGTTCCCGGTCCCGCCGGCGGCCCCGGCAAACCGCTGAAGAAGCTCTTCAGGCTCGCTTGGTACTGCGGCAGATCCGCGATGCCCGCTCGCGGCCGCCACTCGATGGTGACGTTGCCGATCACGATCACGTGGTCTGGCCCCGCCGCGCAGTGCGGGTCGGGCGGTACCAGGCGTATACCCGCGGTCGCCGTGTTGGTGTCGTAGTTGAAGCACTCGATCGCGGGTCCCAAAAGCGGCGGCGCGTCGGGATTCGGTTTGGGTTCCGCGAATGGTGCGGGTAACGCCGGGATCGCAATCGGAACGAAGGTGTCGGTGACCACGCCGGAACCGATAGAAGGCTGCGGCGTTTCGAGCGCGCGTATGGTCGCCGCGAAGGCATGATCGGGGCACAGCGACGCCGCCAGAACGAAGACGACGCCCAGAAAGGTGGTTCGGGATCGCATTTGGGGGCCTCCGATGTCGAGTATGGAAGCGGAATGCCGGCCCAATTGTAACACGGCACGCGCGCGCTTCGATTCAAAAGGAGGGGCGCCCGATTGCTCGGGCGCCCCTTGGCCGACGTATCGGCTTGGCACCGGGATGACGGTCGGCGATTACTTCAACAGAACCATCTTGCGCGACTCGGAGAACTTGCCGGCCTCGAGGCGATAGAAATATACGCCCGATCCCACCGACGAGCCCGCCTCGTTGCGCCCGTCCCAGACGACTTCGCTCTTCCCGAGGGGACGAACTTCGTCGACGAGGGTGCGCACCAACCTCCCGTTCGCGTCGTAGACCGAGAGCACCACGTGCTCCGTCTCGGAAAGCTCGTAACGGATCAACGTGGTCGGGTTGAACGGATTGGGTGTGTTCTGCGCGAGCGCCGAGCCCGCCTCCGGCATGTTGACGGTGACGATGGGTGAGCGGAACTCACCCTCGCCGTCGGTGACGCCGAGTTGGTAGCGATACGACGCTCCGGGTACCACCGTACGATCGGTGAACTCGAACTGATCGTGCGCGTCGTACGCGGACTCGATCAACTCGAACTCCCCGTCGCCGGGCGCACGATAGAGATTGACGGCTTCGACGGCCAGATCCGAAGAGAACTCGCTCTTGATCGACACCGCTCCGTCCTTCGCCACCGCGTCGAACTTGGTGATGGCGACGCTGACCACCTGCTTCACGCGGAACCAACCGAGTTTGGTGTGCCAGCGACCGTCTTCCGCCGGGAGCGACGGAATGATGGTGCCGCGCGGACCCGCGTACTCGTTGTACACGTAGAACGTCCCCTCGTCGATCGGACACAGCGCGATGCCGCTGTAGTCACCCCAGCGGTTGCGGGCGCCGCCGAAGCGACGATTGTAGAAGTCGACGCCGAGCGCGAGGATACCGGTAGCACCGATACTGCCCGCGGGGTCGCCGGCCAAACGCGTCGCGTAGTACGCGCCCGGGTAGATGGTCGGGCCCGAGGCGGAGAACCCAATCGCCATGTTGTCCTGGCAGTCCACCATGACCGACGGGTAGAAGGTGTAGGCCCCGACGGCGTGGTCCTCCGCACCGACGTTGCCCTGATCGGCGAGCGCCGTGCCGGGCACGGGGACCGTCGTGTCCAAGCGCCACCAGTGCGCGGTCGTCTGCGCCGCTTCCGGCAGACCGACCGGCACGCGCACCTGCGCGCACATGTAGAGGTTGTTGTTCCTCCACACCGCGTTCAGCGCGCGGCGATCGTTGGTCTCGATGGTGGCCGCACTACCGAGTTGCGGTGCGTCGAGCATCGCGCCTCCGGTGTTGTCGATGTCGCCCACGGAGACGAACGTCTGCGCGAAGAACGGTCCACCGACGCCGCCCAGCGCGTCGCTCACCTGGATGACCTGCACGGCTTCGATGCCGCCGCCGGAGAGCCCGGAATAGCTCACGAGGTACGTCCCCAGCGGGCGACCGCCCGCATCGAGCGGCGGAATGCCGTACATGTGCGCCGGCTGCGTGGTCGTGGCGATCGAACCCGGCGTTGCCGCGTACGCGTCGTGCACGGTGAACGCAATCGGTCCGCCCGTGTACGTCGGCACCTTGTTGATGATCCACAGGCGCGATCCACCGAACGTGCCGCCGCCCGAGGCGAACTTGAACATGTTGTTCGTCACGTACACGGCCTTGTCGTCGACGCCCAAGCCCGGGTAGTCCGCCCAGTGATCCAACCCGGCGATGTTGATCTTCGAGTTGATCACGTAGGTGTACCAGCCCAGGTTCGGGTCGGAGGTCATCGAAACCGCGACCAGAATGCGCGACTCCTCGGCCGGATCACCCGCCGCCGGCTCCCACTGCTGCAGGAACACGACCACGAAACGGCCACTGTACTGGTCGTAGATCACCTTCGGATCGAAACCGAAATCACCCGCGAGGATTCCCGCCGGCGCGCCGAAGAATCCCATCAGGCTGTTCTCGTATTGCGGCGGGTCGGCCGTACCGACCTTGGGGCGCCACTGGATGATCACGTTGGTGATGTTGATGATGTGCGTCGGTCCCACCGCGACGTGGGGGTCGGGCGGGATGAACAGGAACCCGCCCGTGTACCCGGTGCTGGTCTCGAAGTTGTTGCACTCGATGGCCGGCCCCAACAGCGGCGGGGTCAGCGGGATGGGTGGGACAGGGCCTCGGGGAAAGAGGGTCGGAGCCGTCGCCCCCGCGGCCGCAGCCATTGGGTCGATGGAGGGCTCCGTGGGTTCGACCGTGTAGTCGGCGCTGGCCGACGACACGATCACTACAATCGCAAGTACTGAAAGCCAAAGGTATCGCATCTTCATGCGAGACAACCTCCTGGCTGGAGCGTGCACTGCGAAGGCAGGGATTTAGGTAAGCCGGTTAAGTGTTCTTATATCACACTTGTACTGTGGAAATCAAGGGCCTCGGCGTTCCAGCCCCAGGAACTCCATCGCCATCTTGGGGCCGGCACCGGCGTCCTCATGCTTGAAAAAAACGAAGGCATTCTTCCATTTCTGGTCGCGGATCCACCCGTACCACCTCTGCAGTTCATCGCGTGAATAGTCCGGTCGTCGCAGTCGCAAGTATCCCCACGTTGCGGTGCTCACCAGCGGAACCTCGAGCTCGTCGTCGGCGTCGGCCAGACACAACGCGGCGTCGTATTTGCGAAGGAGTTCGTACACCTCGTCGTCGAACCAAGTGGCGTGACGAAACTCCCACGCCACCGGCGTGCCTTCGGGGAGCGTGTCGAGGAAAACCTGCAGCCGCTCGACGTCCTTCTTGAAGTTGGGCGGGAGCTGGAAGAAGACCACGCCCAGCTTCTGCTCCATCGCACCGACGACGTCCATGAGGTAGCCGGTTTCTTCGTCCGCGTTCTTCAAGCGCTTCATGTGCGTGATCTTCTGCGACGCCTTGACCGCGAATCGAAAGTCGGGCGGGACCTGCGAGGCCCATCCTTCCAGGGCCTCGCGGCGCGGAAGGCGGTAGAAGGTGTTGTTGATCTCGACCGCGGGCAGCTTGGTCGAGTAGAAGTTCAGCATCTGATCGGGTGCGATCTTCTCGGGGTAGAAGTATCCCTTCCACTCCTTGTAGGAGAACCCGCTGGTACCGGCGTAGAGATTCATGAATCGATGGTAGCGCGAGCTTATTTCAGGAGCACCATTTTTCTGGCCGAGCTGAACTTCCCCGCCGTCAACCGATAGAAATACACGCTCGAACCAACCGGGTTGCCGGCCCCGTCGCGACCGTCCCATTGCGCCTCATGCGGACCGCTCGCGCGCTCTCCGTCGACGATCGTACGGACCAGTCGACCTTCGGTCTCATAGATCGAGAGCGTCACATGCCCGCCCGATGCCAGTACGAAACGAATCGTCGTGCGCGGATTGAAGGGATTGGGGTGATTCTGCTCGGTCATGGCTCCGGAGAGCATTCGGGAGCGTCTCATCGGTCTCACCTCCGCGGGGCGAAGCGCCGTCGACGTGACGAGTATACCACGGTGCTATACTGGAGCTCATGCCTCGCTCGTCCCAAGTCGTTCAAGTCGGCAAGCGCAAGCTCGAGTTGTCGAACCTCAACAAGGTCCTTTGGCCCGAGGACGGCGTCCTCAAGGCCGAGTTGATCCAGTACTACCTCGCCATCGCACCCACCATTCTACCGCACATTCGCGGCCGCCCGCTCTCGCTGGTCCGCTTTCCCGACGGCATCCACGGTGAGACCTTCTTTCAGAAAAACCTGCCTGGCTGGGTTCCTGACTGGCTGGAGAGCGTCGAAATCGGCGACGCGAAGAAGACCATCAACTACGTAATCGCCACCGAGGAGGCGTCGCTGGTGTGGCTCGCCAACATGGCGTGCATCGAGCTGCACCAAATGCACTGCCGCGCGAAGAACCGCGACAACCCGGACTACTTCGTGTTCGACGTCGACCCGCCCGACGGGACGCCGTGGGCGCAGATCGCGGAGATCGGCGAGGGGCTGCGCGCCGCCTTCGAGCAGCACGGTTACCACGCCTTCGTCAAGACGACGGGTCGAAAAGGGCTGCACGTGGTGGCACCGATCGAGCCCAAGTGGGATTTCGACACCGTGTTCAAGGCGTGCGAATCGATCGCGAAGCCCTTCGTAGCGACGAACTCGAAAACATGCACGCTCCGCATACACAAGGAACAACGCGATAACAAGATCTTGATCGACATCTATCGCAATCGCCCGTCGCAGACCATCGTCGCCGCGTACAGCGTGCGCGGGCTTCCCGGTGCCACCGTGTCGATGCCGCTCAAGTGGGAGCGGCTCCATACCATGGAGGGGATTCGCGATTTTCACCTGCGCAACGTGCCCGAGATCGTCAAGCGCGACGGCGATCCCTGGGAAGCGATGGACGCGTACGCGGTCGAGCTGCACACGCATCGCAGCGCGCCCAAGCCCTCCAAGAAGTTGGAAAAGTCGGGAAAACGAAAAACGCCCGAGCAGCTCAAAAGCTACGAGAAGAAGCGCGCGTTCTCGAAGACGCCGGAGCCCGCACCGCAGCCGCTCGAGGAAGGCACCAACCGCTTCGTCGTGCACCGCCACCACGCGTCGCGCTTGCACTACGACCTTCGCCTGGAGAAAGACGGCGTCCTCAAGTCGTGGGCGGTCCCGAAGGGGCTCCCGCCGCGCCCGGGGATCAAACGGCTCGCGGTGCAGACCGAGGATCACCCAATCGAGTACTTGAACTTCGAGGGCACCATCCCCAAGGGCGAATACGGCGGCGGCGACATGTGGGTGTTCGGCTCCGGCAAGTACGAAGTCACCAAGGAAAAGAAAGACAGTACATACGTGCGCTTGAGCGGTCGCGGATTCACCGGCGAGTACCGCATTATCCCCACCCGCGGCAACGAGTGCCTGCTCGAGCGCGTGGACGCGCCTCAAACCGACTGGCTGGTGGAACCCATCGAGTTCATGCTGGCGGATCTGTCCGACAAGGTACCCACGACCGGCGACTGGATCTACGAAGTCAAGTGGGACGGCATCCGCGCCATGATCGCGCTCGACGAGGGTGTGGTGCGCATCCGCTCGCGCAACCAGAACGACGTCACGGTCGCCTTCCCCGAGCTCGCCGACCCGGGGTCGTTTCGCGCCACGTGCGGCTTGTTCGACTGCGAGATCGTGTGCCTGGACGCCGCCGGCCGTCCCGTCTTCAAGGACGTCATCAATCGCATGCGCCAGACCAGCGAGGGTGCCATCGCGCGCGCAAAATCCAAACACCCTGCGGTGTGCTACGTCTTCGATTGCCTCTATCTCGACGGGCGCCCGCTCATCAACGAGCCGCTCACGCGCCGTCGCGAATGGATGGCCGACGCGATAAAAAAGGACTCGGCATACCGCGTGAGCCAGACCGTCGAGGACGGCGACGCGTTGTTCGACGCCGCGCGCGAGGCGGGTCTGGAAGGCATCATGGCGAAGAAAGCATCGAGCGTGTACACGCCGGGGCGCCGCAACGACGCGTGGCTCAAGGTCAAGACCCGCCGAACCATGGACTGCCTCGTCGTCGGATACACCAAGGGCAAGGGCGACCGCACCGGGACCTTCGGCGCGTTGCACCTCGCGGAGCGCCGCGGCGACGCGTGGGCCTACCTGGGCAAGGTGGGCACCGGCTTCGACGATCGCGCGCTGGCGGCGGTGGCGGCCGAGGTGCGCTCACTTCGCGAAGCGAAGCGCCCCTTCAAAGAGAAGCCGATCGACGACGCGATCAGTGTCTGGGTCGAGCCCACGCTCTGGTGCGAAGTCCAGTACGCGTCGTTGACCCCCAACGGCACCCTGCGCGAACCGGTGTTCGTGCGATTGCGGCCGGACCGGGCTTGACCTATGATCGTGGCGTCATGACGGGTCGATGCAACGTGTGCGGCTGGAGCGACCGCTTCCTGCGCCTCGATCGCGGTCGCGAGGGGACGGTGTGCCGCAACTGCGGGTCGACCAGCCGCAACCGCGCGGTCGGGCACGTGTTCGCGCGCATCCTGGACGATGACCAGGCGGTCTTTCGGTGGACCTATCGCCGCACGACGCGGGTGCTCGAATCGAGCGCGCGCGGGGCCCTCGCGATGTACTTCCGCATGAAGTTCGACTACTACGGCACCGAGTTCGACCCGGCCAAGATCGCGGCGGGGGAAGACCCCCGCGCGTACGCGGACTTCCAAAAGCTCCACTACGACGACGAGACCTTCGATTTCGTGGTGGCATCCGACGTGTTCGAGCATATCCGGCATGACGCGGAGGCCATGCGCGAAGTGCAGCGCGTCTTGAAGACCGGCGGCTACTTGATCCTCACGGTTCCGTACGACGAACAGCGTGCGCACACCATCCAACGGGTCGACACATCGGGGCCCACCGACGTGCATCTGCTCCCGGCGCATTACCACGGCGGCGGCGGGCACACGTTGGCCTATCGCGAGTACGGGCGCGACTTGATCGACTTGATGCGCGCGCCGGATTTCTTCGTCGAGCAGGTGGCGGTCGCGGTGCCCGAGCACGGCATCACGCCGCAGTCGGTGTTCGTGGGGCGCAAGGACCGGCCGGTCGCGCTGCACCCGGCGCGCGCGCTGCGCGCCGGTTCATCGGGGCCCATGGTTCCATTCCGCCTCTTCGTTGCTCTCAAGTACCGCCAGCACCCGTTCGGCCCCATCCGCGACTTCTGCCCGTACAACTTCGTGCGCGGGTTCCCGCAACTCTATCGCGACGCGCGCTTCGCGCGGCGAAGCTAGAAACGAAACAGGCTCTCCCCGAAGGAGAGCCTGCTTCGTCTGGCATGCTGTCGCCTGCGTGCTACTTCAGCATGACGATCTTGCGCGTCTCCGTGACGGAACCCGCCATGAGCCGCACGAAATAGATACCGGAACTGCCCGTGCGACCCGCGTCGTCCGCGCCGTCCCACACCAGCGAGTGCTCGCCCGCCGCCATGGAGCGGTCGGCCAGGCGGCGCACCAGCGTGCCGCGCACGTCGTAGATCGCGATCCGCACGCGTTCCGGCGACGCGAGCGTGAACGTCACCGTGGTCTGCGGGTTGAACGGGTTGGGGTGAATCGCCTTGAAGCCGGTCTTACTCGGCGTCGCGACGATCTCATTGACGAAGGCGACCGGCGGCGCCACCGCGCCGGGCTGCGGAATCTCCACCGGCTCTCCGAGCTCGAAGATATTCGACACCAGGTAGTCGACGCCGGCGTGCGTGAAGTGCAGCCCCACGGGTCCGTCGTACACGCTCTGGAGTCCCCCGAATTCGGGGTCGATGTTCATCAAGAGCGGCATGTACGACATGGCGACGTCCGACGGGAACTCGAGGGCCAGGTCCACGCGCCCGTCCGCGTTCACGTCGACCAATCGGGTCTCGACGGGACGCGTCGCGCCGCGCGTGTTGCCCACGTAGACGCGATTCGGATCGATGGCGGCGGCGTCGAGGCCGTCGCTCGAGGGAATGACGAGCGCGAAGCGCTCGCCCACGAACTCGGTCCCATCGGCCGTGTATCCGTACGCCGCCATGGCGTTGGCCGACTGATCGTGCGGCACCTCGACGTACACGGTCGCGAAGGCCTCGTTACCCGCGCCGTCTTCGGCGCGATACACGATCGTGTAGGTGCGCCCATCCTCGGTTCCCTGCCGCTCCGATCGCAGATCGAAGCAGAGATCCGGCGTCTCGTAGTCGGCGTTCTGGATGTCGGGTTCGGTGCTGCCGTCGCCGATGTCGTCGTCCGGCTCGTCCGACGTGATCTCTTGCAGCACCCACGTCGGTGCGTCGTCGCAGACGTCGGTCACTTCGATCTGCTCGATGCACACCTCGACCATCTTATGGTTGGGCGGCCACAAGGCGTCTCGGTCGAGCGTCACCGTGATCTCCGGCGGAGTGGTGTCTTCGACCGTGACCATGGCCTGGCACGAAATGTCGTTGCCATGCGCGTCCTCTGTGGAGAACGTCACCACGGTCTGCCCTTCCGGGAAGCACGTGGGGGCGTCGTTCTCGATCGTGAGGGTCTCGTCGCACGTGTCGGTCGCGGAGACACCGGCCAGGAACGCCGCGATGGCCGCGTTGGACGCCGGCGTGCCGCAATGGCTCTCGCACTCCACGGTGATATCCATCGGACAGACGATGTTCGGCGGCGTGGTGTCGTCCACGGTGACGTTGACTTCGTCCGTGCGCGTGTAGTCGCCGTCGGAGACCGTGAGCGTGGCCGTTGTCGTTCCCAACGGGAAGCCCCCGGTCGGCTGCGACGAGGTGGCGTCGTCGAACACGACGCCGGGCGCCGACCACGAGTAGGTGAGCATGTCGCCGTCGGAATCGCTCGACCCGGTGCCGTCGAGCTGCACGTCGGTGGTCGACGATCCCGTGCACTCCGCGAGGATATCGTTGCCCGCGCTCGCGACCGGCGCGCACCCCTTGTTCAACAGCTCGGGGCGCTCGTTCAAGAGCGTCGCAACGACCTTCGCCTCGGCCTCCGGCGACCAGGAGTCGCGGCACTGTTTGGGCGCGTACGACATCAACTGGCTGGTGTCGGGGTTGTACGAGTCGCCGTTGCCGTCCGTCTCGCTGCCGTAGTACGAACAGTTCGGGAACGAATTGACGTTGGTGCCTTCGTCGAGGCCGGGATCGGCGGGGGTGTCGCACAGCTTGTCGCCGGCGCTCCCACAGTTCGTCCCGTCCACCAGTTCGGCGCCGAACGCGGTCTCGTGCGTGTGGAACAGATCGAAGAAGTGGCCGAGCTCGTGCGGGAAGGTCGAGGGATTGTCGGACGTGCCGGTGCAGCCGTTGTTCATGGCCACGCCCTGCGGCGAGGAGGTCGTGAACGACCCGCGTCCGCACAACCCGCCGTCTTCGTTGGAGAGATTGGGCGTGAAGTACACGTTGATGGCGTCCCCCACCACGTTCTCCTGGATCAAGGCGTCGATCTCGGCGGTGGTGTCGACGTTGAAGTAATAGTCGTCATCGTCGATGTAATCGACGCTCAAGAGCTGAAACACCATGCCCGTGTTCTGGTACATCGTGTTGCAGTCGACGATGCCCTGATCCAGTTGGTCGAGCGACAAGCCGCCGGTGCCGTCCGACTCGCGCACGATGTGCGCGGCGATCGGAATGCAGTACGGCGGCGACGGGGCGCCCTGCGGGATGAACCCGGTCCGCCCGCGTTGCTCTCGCGCCTTGAACTGGTCGATATCGGACTGCGTGAGTTCGGTGCCGCAGCGCCACGGTACTTCGTCCGCGGTGGCGTCCACGATACTGGTGCGAGGGATGCTGGCAGAAATCGCCAGTACTGCCACAACGAGGAACAACCGCTTCATAACGGTACCCTCCGGGGGCTGAAATGTGGCTGGGCCGGCTAGATGGTCCGGGTCGAAAGGACAGAGGTGTGCATGCTATCATCGACGCCCGAGGTATGTCAACGATGCGCATGAAAGCAGCGACGAGAGTCGTTTGCGCGGTGGCGATAGGCGCGGTGCTCGCCGGGTGCCGCGCGAGCGGCAGCAATCCCGAGGAAGTTAGAGTCACCTGCGGCGTTACCATCGGTCTCGACGCGGAGAACGCGGCTCGCAAGGACTGGAGCGGCGAGATCCGCGCGTGGTCGGCCGAGGCGACCGGCGACACCTTGCGGCTCTTGCGCAAGGGGCGCTGCGGCGACGAATGCACGTTCGTCGAAGAAATCGTCCTGGCCGGCCTGTCGGACCCGTGTCCGCGCCTCGTGCGCGCCACGAGTGCGCGACGCGACGCCGGCTCGCCGGTGCCCAACGCGACCAAGATCGTCGAGGCTAGGCGCGGTTCCCTCGCCATCCAGGACTGGGATGCAAAAGGCGTGATGAGCGGACGACTCGTGGCCGAGATATCGCTGACGTTCTACGTGACTCTGGTAGAGGAAGAATGATGATTCGCTCGACGGTGGTGGTGGTTCTTCTCGCGATGATGGCGGCGCCCGTGGTCGTGCGATTCGCTCCCCGACCAACAGCCGGGCCAGATGGACCCCAAGAACCCGATCGGAAACGGGGTCGTCATCGACCACGGCAACGGCGAGTTCTCGCTGCTCGCGCACATGCAGCCCAAGTCGCTGCGCGTCAACACGGGCGACGCCGTCAAGGCGGGCGCGCTGCTGGGGCTGTGCGGGAACTCGGGCAACACCAGCGAGCCGCACATCCACTACCACCTCCAGGGTGGGCCCGACCTCAAGACCGCGGCGGGCTTGCCCGCCCCTTTCTCGAGCCTGATCGTGAATGGAAAGCCGGTCGCGAAGGCGGAGCTGCTCAAGGGACAAACGGTGACCAGAGGGAAGTAGCCCATATCTTGCCCGCCGGCGCCGGCCCGTCCCATATAATGTGGCGCGCGAACTTGCCTTGACACGCGCGAAAGCCGTGCCGGAAGCTATATATTGATACGGTCGCGAGCCCTCACCCGCGGCCCAACAAGGAGTCGATCATGGCAGCTCTTCGATCCATATGGAAAGGTCACCTTCGCTTCTCCCTCGTCACCATTCCCATTCGCGTCTACAACGCGGTGGATACGGCGGAGTCGATCTCGTTCAATCAGATTCACCGCGATGACAACGGTCGCATCGGCTATGACAAGCGGTGCAAGAAGTGCAACAACCTGGTCGAAAACGACGAGATCGTGAAGGGCTACCAATACGAGCCCGACATGTACGTGATCTTCGAGAAGGACGACCTGGACAAGCTGAAGTTGAAGAGCACCAAGGTGATCGACATCGAAGGCTTCGTCGACGCGTCGGAGATCGACTCGACGCTGTATGACTCCCCCTACTACGCGGGTCCCGACGGCGACGTGGCCGCCAAGACGTACG
This sequence comes from Candidatus Latescibacterota bacterium, assembly GCA_022615275.1. Taxonomy (GTDB): domain Bacteria; phylum Krumholzibacteriota; class Krumholzibacteriia; order WVZY01; family JAKEHA01; genus JAKEHA01. The sequence goes on along the minus strand of JAKEHA010000186.1, from coordinate 1,358 downwards.
GTTTGCTGTCGGCTGCGCTGCGCGAGAGCGGCAAGCTCGGCGTGGGCAAGGTGGTTCTGCGCGACCGCGAGGACGTCGTGATGGTCGCCCCCAAGGGCGACGGCATCGTTCTCTACAAGATGCGCTACCCGAAGGAAATCCGGAAGATCGAGGACGTCCCTCTGGTCGAGAAGCAGAAGGCCAACAAAGACGAGCTCGAGCTGGCGAAGAGCCTGATCGACTCCATGTCGACGAACTTCGGCGCCATGAAGCTCGAGAACAAGTACAACGACGCGGTGCGCGAGATGGTGCAGGCCAAGATCGCGGGCAAGGAGATCGTCGCCATCGAAGAGGTCGAGCCGGAAGTGGTCGACATCATGACCGCTCTGAAGCAGAGCATCGAGCAGGCCAAGGGCAAGAAGAAGCCGATGGAGAAGGTGACCGCGGAGAAGGCGGTGGCCAAGGAGAAGAAGTCGGCCAAGGGCAAGAGCACCGCGAAGGCGAAGACCAAGACCAAGGCGCGCAAGACGGCGTAACGCGAGTGGCGAAGAAGACCGAAAAGCCGAAATCGACCCCGGTTGCCGAGAGCAACGTGATCCGCTTCCCCGTGGAGGCCGTGTCGCGCTTCGGCTTCAAACGCGCCGAGGTCAAGCGGGGGCGCGTCGGGCGCATGGAGGAAGAGGGCCAGATGAACCTCTTCGATCCGTCCGCGCGCCGGGGCGGGTCGCGCCTGGGGGACGTCGTCCCGCTGCCCATGCAAATGGGGGCCTTCGAGGCCGCGCTCGTGCTCGACGACGCCAACGACCCGCGCGCCGAAGCGATGTACAAGCGCGCCATCGAAGAGGGCGACTACACCGCCGACGCGTGGTGCAATTTGGGAGTTCTCAGGTCCGTGCGTCGCAATCTCGACGACGCCTTCCAGTGCTTCGCGCAATCGCTCGCCATCGATCCGCGTCACGCGGAGTCGCACTACAACATCGGGAATCTTTACTTCGAGTACGAGGACTTGAAGCTCTCGCGCATGCATTACGAGAAAGCGATCGAGTGCGATCCGTCTCTGGCGAGCGCGTACTTCAATCTGGGGCTCGTGACCGCGCTCACCGAGGACTATCAGGTCGCGTACGATTCGCTGCTCCACTACAAGACGCTCGCCCCCGGCGAGGATTCCTCGGTGGCCGACGAGCTGATGCGCTACCTCCAGACCGCGATACGCCTCTCGTAGGATTCGAGCCGCTTCGGGCTTCGGCCCGTCCCCGAGCCGAGAAATCCCGCTCCCTTTCCATCCCTCGCGCGACGCGTCCCGAAGCGCTTTCGACCAATCATCGTCCCATGGCACGGGGCTTGCGTGAACCGGGTCGGAGCTAAATCGGCCCGCGCGT
>JAKEHA010000185.1 GCA_022615275.1 Candidatus Latescibacterota bacterium | reverse complement strand
GACCACGGAGACGCTCGAGTTGGCGCGCGTGCGTGAGACGACCACGCGCGAGCTGGAGCTCGAGTGCGACCCGCGCGCGTTCGCGTGCGAACCCGATCGCGTGACGGTGACCCTGCGCGTGAGCGCGCGCGCGGAGCGAATCCTGGCCAACGTTCCCCCGACCGTCCTCCTCGATTCGGAGGACATGGCCGCGGAGGTGGAGCCCGAGGCGGTGTCGCTCACCCTCGAGGGGCCCGCGTCGGTGCTGGATACGCTGTCGTCGGGCGACGTCTCCGTGCTGGTGTCGGTAGCCGGCCGTGAGCCCGCCTCCTACCGGCTAGCACCCGATGTGATTCTCCCGGCCGGCGTGCGCCTGACCGAGATGAGCGCCGACACGCTCGAGGTGCGGGTGTACCGAACGCGCTAACGCACGGCCACCGCGCGGCTTGACACGCGGCCGACGCGGCACCTAATGTGGAAGCTCGACCGTGTCCAGCCGATGTCGCGCCACGAGGCGCGAGAGAACCCGTCCGATCGTCCAAACGTCCATGCGCTTGACCGAGTTACTCGTCCCGGAATCCGTCGTTACGGACTTCCGGCCCGCGCCCAGCGGGTCCAAGGAGGACCTGCTCCTTGCCATCGTCGCGGACCTCGACGAGAAGGGGTTCGTCGGCGACCGGCGCGTCGCCACCGACGACATTCTGGCGCGTGAGCGCGTCATGAGCACCGGGGTGGGCAACGGGGTCGCGATTCCCCACGCGTACACCGACGGCGTCGAACGGCTCGCGGCGGCGTTCTATCGCACGCGTCAACCGGTCGAGTTCGGGGGCCCCGACGGCGCCCCCGTCGATCTCTTCTTCATCATCCTCGGGCCGCGCGAGAGCCGTCGCGAACACATCCGTTTGCTGGCGCGCCTCTCGCGGCTCCTGAATCACGCCGAGTTTCGCGAGCACTTGCGCGCGGCCGCGGACGCGGACGCGGTGGTCGCCGTGTTCCGTCGCTTCGGAGACCGTTGAGTCGCATGTCGCTCTTCTCCTTGTCGGCCCCGGGCGTCGACCGTCGCTGGCTGGCAGCCGCCTTCGCGTACGCCGCCCTGGTGTTCGTCGTCTCGTCTCGTCCGTACCTGCGTCCCGTCGGTCCGGAGTTCGAAATGAAGGACAACCTCGCGCACGGGCTCGAATACGCCGTGCTGGCGGTGTTGTTGTTTCGCGCCGTGGGACCGCTCGCGTGGCCCGACACCGCCACCACGTTCCTCCTGGTGGTCGCGGTAGCCGCCAGTGTGGGCGCGGCCGACGAAGTGTTCCAGGGCACGGTGCCGGGCCGGCGCCGCGACGTCGTCGATTGGGCGTCCGACACCACGGGCGCGGCACTCGCGACCGCCGTGTGCGTGTGGCGCGCGCGTCGCGTCCTCGTGAAAGGAAGCGCGTCATGAAGTACTCGCGCCCGCGCGGCACCCACGACGTCACGCCGGCTGAGATCGACCGCTGGGTGGAAGTCGAGCGCGCCTTCGAGCGCGCGTTCGAGCGCTACGCATACCGTGGAATTCGCACGCCCATCTTCGAATCGACGGACCTGTTCGTGCGCGCGGTGGGCGAGCAGTCCGACATCGTGACCAAGGAGATGTACACCTTCACCGACCGCGGCGGGCGCAGCCTGACGCTTCGTCCCGAGAACACGGCGTCGGTGATTCGCGCCTATCTCGAGAACGGAATGCACCGTTGGGGCGGCATCCAGCGCCTGTGGTACACCGGCCCGATGTTTCGCTACGACCGCCCGCAGGCGGGGCGCTACCGCCAGTTCCACCAGGTGGGCGCGGAAGCGATCGGCAGCGACAGCCCCGCGCTCGACGCCGAGATCATCCAACTGGTGGTCGAGGCGCTGGGTGAACTCGGCTTCGCGGGCGTGGACGTGCGCATCAACTCGGTGGGCACGGAGGCGTCGCGCGCGCGCTATCGCGGCGTGCTGCTCGACGCCATCGAGTCGGTTACCGGCGAGCTCGCGCCGGAAGCCCTTGCCCGCTACCGCCTGAATCCACTGCGCATCTTCGACTCGAAGGAGTACGGCACGTCGCTCAAGGAGAAGTTGCCGCTGCTCTCCGATTATCTGGTGGACGAGGACCGAGCGCACTTCGCGCGGGTGAAGGATCTCATGGTCGCGCTGCAGGTGCCTTTCACCGAGGATCCGCACCTCGTGCGCGGGCTCGACTACTACACGCGCACCGTCTTCGAGGTGTACCACGGCGCCCACGGCGCGCAGAGTGCGCTGTGCGGCGGCGGGCGCTACGACACGCTGGTGGCCGAGTGCGGCGGTCCCAACACGCCCGCGATCGGCATGAGCGCGGGGCTCGAGCGCATCGTCGAAGCGCGGCCCGCGACGAGTGAGAGAGACGAGGGCGCGGGTCCGCGCTACTACATCATGTGCGCGGGAGCCGGCGCGGAAGCACGTGCCCTGCAAGCAGCGAGCGTCCTGCGCGCCTTCGGGAGCGTGGAGGTCGACGTGTCGGGTCGCTCGCAGAAGACCCAGCTGGAAGCGGCGTCGAAGAAGAAGGCGCGCGCCGCGGTGCTGGTCGACGCGTCGGGACCCGAGGTCGCATGGCATGACCTCGCAATGCGGAACCAAGTGCGCGTGGCCTTCGGCGCGCTAGCCGATCACGCGCGCAAACAAGCCGGCGCGAAATCCGAGACGAGGAGATCCAAACGTGAGCGGTAGCGGGTACTGGTTGCCATTCTCTCGCTCGCACCACGTGGGCGAGTTGGACGCGCGCGCGGTGGGTACGCGCGTGCGACTGATGGGGTGGGTCGCGCGCCTGCGCGACCTGGGGGGCGTGCGCTTCGTCGAGCTGCGCGACCGCTACGGGCGCGTGCAGCTCGTGGTCGACACCACCGCCGCCGTGGGCGCCGACACCCATTCGTTGCGCATGGAAGACGTGATCGCGGTGGAGGGCGAGGTGCGCGCGCGTCCTCAAGACATGGTGCGCGACGACACCCCCGCGGGCTCCATCGAAGTCGCGGTGACGCGCGTGGTGGTGCTCAACAAGTCCGAAGTGATCCCGTTCAACATCGCGGACGAAGTCAAGGCCAGCGAGGAACTGCGCTTGAAGTACCGCTACCTCGACCTGCGTCGGCGTCCCCTCAAGGAGAACATCGAGCTGCGTCACAAGGCGCTGCTCGCGATTCGGAATTTTCTCTCCGCGCGCGGGTTCCTCGAGATCGAAACACCCATGCTGGTGCGCGCCACACCGGAGGGCGCGCGCGACTACCTCGTGCCCAGCCGCCTGCACCCGGGCAGCTTCTACGCGCTTCCGCAGAGCCCGCAGCTCTACAAGCAGATCCTGATGGTGGCCGGCTTCGACCGCTACTTCCAGATCGCGCGCTGCCTGCGCGACGAGGACCTGCGCGCCGACCGCCAGCCCGAG
>JAKEHA010000184.1 GCA_022615275.1 Candidatus Latescibacterota bacterium | reverse complement strand
GCCTGGTCGAAGCGGTCCTCTTCGAACTGCGCCCACCCGAGTTTGTAGAGCGCGATGGCGGTGTGCGACGCGTCCGCGCCCTGGGCGGCTTCCACGAAGTATGGCACGCAGCCCGCGTAGTCTTCGCGGTCGAAGCGATCGCTGCCCAGGCGCAGCCACGCCTCCTGCGCGTCGGGCGAATCGGGATGCTGCTCGACCAAACGCGTCAAGTAGGTTGCCGCCTCCGACTGCCCGTCGTCGGAGAGGATCATGCCGAGATTGAAGAGCACGGCGTCCTGGTGCGGAAAGGTCGGGTCCTCGGCCAGGATCGCGCGGTACAACTCCACCGCGGGCCCGTAGTCGACAAGCGGCGCCATCGCGCGGCTCTGCATTTGATCCGCCGAGGGCGACGCGCCCAGGAACGCGACCATCTTGACCTGGAAGTCGTCGCGCGCCTGCATCAGCAGGAGGTCGGCGAGCCGGAAGCGCGTCTCGCCGCGGGCGACACTGTTCGCGTGGCGGGACAAGAACGTGCCGAGGTTCCCGATCGCGCGCGAGCGCAGGGGCGCGATGGCCAGGCTGTCGGCGTTGGGCTCGGTGTCGAAGGCGGCCTCGACCGCAAGCTCGTACGACGCGTCACACAGGTGGTAGTCGATGGACTCGCGCTCTTTCTCGAGCGTCGCCTGCGCCCGTCGTGCGACGGCCCGCGCCACCTCGACGCGCGTCGTCCGCTCCACGGTGGCGAGAGAATCCAGGCGCATCGCCAGCGCGTCGCGACGCGCGATCTCGCGCGCCAGCACGGGGTCGGCGGTGATGGCCGCGATGGTGGAGTCGAGCGCTGCGCCGAGCCGGCGCGCGCGATACAGCTCCATGCCGAGCGAGGCGCGCAGGAGACGGCTCTCGTCGGCGAAACGGGGGCGCCACAGCTCCGCGTACGAACGATTGATGACCTCGGTGGCGCGCCGGCCGAAGAACGACACGTACGCCTCGGCTTCGTCGGTCAGCGCCTGTTCGTCCGCGAGGACCCTCGAGGTGGAGGGGACGTCGGCCGGGAACTTCTCGGGGCGGTCGCGCTGCGGACCGTCGACCCAGAAGTGGCGCACCGCGTTCATGAAGACCCGCTCGCGCCGAAGGTCCTCGACCATGTCGCGCGTGCGTACCGCGACCTGGCGCAACGCGCCGTCGCGCGCGCGCTCGAGTTCTCGCAGCGCGGCATCCAGACGCAAGAGAAGGCTGTCGAGCGACGCCGTCGCGCGCGCAAGCTCGGCTTCGCTGGCGGTGGCGGCGCGCCGTCCTTCGTGCAGGAAGCCGAGGCGGCGTTCCATTTGAGCGCGGTGCTCGGCGACGAGAGCTTCCTGGCGGGCCAGGGCACCGGCCGTGCGACGACGCTCGGTCTCGACCGCGCGCACGCGCGACCATTCTTCCAGCGAGGGTGCGTGCCGCTCGATCGCGCCCGTCGTGTCCCACGGCAGGACCGTGGGCGCCTCCGTCGGCCACAGGCGCTCGCCGAGGTCGCCGCCGGGCGAGACCGACGGGGTGCTGCGCAAGTCGACCGAGGCCGTGGCGACGGCGTCGATCTGCATCATGAGAGCCTCGGACGCGAAGCGAATCTCGTCGCGCCACCGTTGCGCCTCGGCCCAAACGCCCCACGCAACCGTGGGATCGTCGCTTTTCTCGAGGGTCAAGAGTGCGGCCTGCTCGTCGCTCCAACTGTCCTCTGCCGACTCGGCGTAGCGGAGTGCCGCGTGCCAGTGTTCCCGCTCGAGTGCCAGGTCGGCGAGTGAAAGCTTCACCTCGCGCAGGCCGTCGTACGTGCGATCCCGTTCGAGCAACTCCGACAAGGTCGCGCGCGCCGCGGCGGTATCCCCCTTTTCGATCGCGATCGAGGCCAGGATGTGGTCGGCGCGCGTAGCGTGACGGCTTTCCCGCGGCACGCGGCGCAGGAGGTCGCCCGGGTCGCGCTTCTGCTCCATGTGAATGGTGGCGAGTTGAAGCAATGCCGCGCCGACCAGATCGGCTTCGTGTCGATTGCGGGGTACCATGCTCGCGAGCCGCTCCCAGTCGCGCGTGGGATCGGCGCCGCTCGCGCGTCTCGCCAGCGCCTGCAAGTACACGTGAATGGAAGCGACCGACGACGCGGGCGTTGTGCGTTCGAGCAGCGCGAGTGCGTCGGTCGCGTGACCTGATTCCAAGAGCAGAGACGCTTGCATCTCGACTCCGCCGGGGAAGTCGGCGGGTGCCGCGGGCGAGGCGGGCGTGGCCGGTGAAGCGCCGGGGCCCGCGGCGATGTCGCGGCTATTTCCCAGGCGCGCGCGCTGCGCGAGGTCGCAGTAGCGGATCCACTTTCGATAGGCCGAGCCGTCGGCGTCGCCCGCGCGCGCGGCCACGCGCGCGAAGCCGTCCGGGTCTTCGAGCCGGAGGTACGCGGTCGCGAGCAGGAAGGCGGCGCGGTCCGCGCGGTCGAAGGTGGAAGCGGTCGTGTAGTCGATGCTCTCGAGAAGCGAAGCCGCACCGCGCAGGTCGCCCTTCTGCCACAGGTCGACGGCGCGCCCCAGATTGAGCGCGTCCCACTCGTCGTTGGTGAGCGCGCGGGGGATCGGTCGCGACGGGGAAGCGGTCAGGGAATCCGCGGGCGCGGGTGCCTCTGCGCGCACGACGGCCACGCTTTGCACCGCGACGACGGCCAGGCCAGCGAGCCACGCCGGGGCGATCTGGTACGGCCTCCGCACGACGGCGCCCTTTCTATCGATACCAAACGTCGGTGAGAAGTCCCATCGCCTCGCGGCTCGGATCGAGGCGGGAAAGATCGAGCCCCAGGAACGTCAAGCGGTCGCGCACCGTATCCACGGTGATGGGAAGCGTGCTCCCGGCCGGCCAGCCGTTGCCCTCGAAGCTCACGGAGATGACGTGCTCGCGCGGCTCGACGAACTCGTGGAATACCTGCGCGATGCCGCCTTGCTCGAGGGAGGCCCGCTGCTCGGGTGTCAAGTCCACGCGCACGACGTCCTCCTGGTCTTGGATCACGATGGTGGCCGGCGCGCTCTTGCCGGTGAAGCCGCGCACGAGGATCACGAGCGCGGTCTCCTGGCGGCCGAGGAAGTCCTGCTCGATGCCGAGCAGCCGCGTGCGATGCTCGGCCAGCAGATCCTCGATCGTGGAGAGCT
>JAKEHA010000025.1 GCA_022615275.1 Candidatus Latescibacterota bacterium | reverse complement strand
CGTCCTTTCGGGTCCATCCGGCGTGGGCAAGACCACCCTGGTCGACCGTCTGCTCGCGACGGACCCGCTGGTGCGCCGGTCGATTTCGGCAACCACCCGGGCGCCTCGCGCCGGCGAAGTCGAGGGGCGCGACTACTTCTTCGTGAAGCCGGAGCGCTTCGAGGCCATGAAAAGGGGCGAGCTGGTCGAATGGGCCGACGTCCACGGCGAGCTCTACGGGACCCCGAAGCGCTTCCTGGAGGGGGAACGCACCGCCGGCCGGGACGTCATCCTAAACATTGACATACAGGGGGGAGATCAGGTAAAAAGATCCTTTCCCGGCGCCGTCATGGTCTTCATATTACCGCCGTCCTTTCGGGTCCTGGAGGATCGCCTCCGCGCCCGGGGGGACGTCTCCGGTGAGGCACTCAAGGTCCGCCTCGCCAATGCCCGGAAAGAGATCGAGGCCGGCGCGCGCTACGATTACATCATCGTCAACGACTCGGTCGAGCGGGCGGCCGGTGAGCTGGCGGCGATCGTCACCGCCGAGCGGTGCCGCCGCGAGCGGCTGACTCCCGGGTTCATCGAAGACCACACGAAATAACAGGAGTGTCCCGAATGTCGATTCCCATCGAGAAGCTCGTCATCATTGAAAAGATCACCCAGAAGATACAAAACCGCTACGAAGCGGTGCGCGTCATGGCGCGCGAGGCGCGTCGCTTGAACTCGCTCGTGATCCGGGGTGCCGAGCCGGAGCCGGATTTCAAGCCGACTTCGACGGCCGTCAAGCGCCTCATCAACGACAAGATCGCGTTCTCCTACGCGGACGAGCCGACGGGCAGCGGCGACTTCTTCCAGGAGTCGTAGCCGGGAGATGTGAGCCTCGCCGGTAAGAAGATTCTCCTCGGGGTCACCGGCGGGATCTCCGCCTACAAGGCCGTATTCCTACTCCGGCTCTTCAAGAAAGCCGGCGCCGACGTCAAGGTCGTCATGACCGAAGCGGCGACGGAGTTCGTCACCGCACTCACCTTCGAATCCCTCTCCGAGCACCCCGTTCACGTTCGCATGTTCGAAGACGACGGGAAGTCGGCCGGCGCGATTTCTCCCGTCGAGCACATCGACCTCGCCAAGTGGCCCGACCTCGTCGTCATCGCACCCGCGACCGCCAACACGCTCGCAAACTTCGCGCACGGCCGCGCGGACGATCTGCTCGCGACCATCGTCAGCGCCTACGAAGGCCCCATCGTGCTCGCCCCCGCCATGAACGACGTCATGTGGGAGAACCCGGCCACGCAGGAGAACATGCGCATTCTTTCGGATCGCGGCTTCCGCGTGGCACCGCCCGAGAGGGGCGACCTCGCGTGCGGCTACGAAGCGACCGGGCGCATGGCCGAACCGGAGACGATCTTTGCCGCGGCGCAGACCTTGTTCGCGTCGCCGTTGCGAGGGAAGAAGGTGCTGGTCAGCGTGGGCGGAACCGAAGAAGACATCGACCCGGTGCGCGTCGTTTCGAATCGGTCGAGCGGCAAGATGGGTTTCGCGGTGGCCGAAGCCGCCCGCGACGCCGGCGCGGATGTTACCGTCGTGGCCGCGCGCACCTCGGTGGCGCCGCCGCACGGGGTGCGCATCACGCGCGTGAGGACGGGCGACGAGATGGCGAGCACACTCCGGCGTGAGTTCAAGAACGCGGACGTGCTTTTCATGGTGGCCGCGGTGAGCGATTTCAAGCCTGCGTCCACACTGGCGCAGAAAAAGAAGTCCGGCGAAGGCTGGACGCTCGAGCTGGCCAAGACCGACGACATCCTCGCCGCTCTCGGCGCCGAAAAGGGCAAGCGCGTCGTGGTGGGCTTCGCTCTGGAGACCGAGGACGAGGAGCAGAATGCGCGCGCCAAGCTCGCGAGGAAGCACTGCGACTTCGTGGTCTTGAACAAGCCCGGTGACGCCTTCGGACTCGATACCAACGTGGTCGCGATCTACGACGCGAAGGGACGCGTCTACGAGAGCAAGGCACCAGAGAGCAAACGCGAGGTGGCGCGTCGGCTCGTCGAGTTGGTCTCGGGCTTACCGCGTTGACGGACTGCCGCGATTTCGGGTAGCATTCGGTTCCATCACCCCGCAAGCTTCGGCGACCGGGTGCGAAGCCGCCTCCCCGGGCGGCTTTCGCGTTTAGGGGCCAGGAATCGAGGAGCAATGGCAAAGCGAAAACTCGACATAACCAGCCTCTTCTACCTCACGCACGTCCGCAATCTGCCTTCGATTCTGGAGCGCGGCATTCTGTCCCATCGGCGGGTGGAGACCGATGGCGTCGAGTTCACGCGCATCTACGACGCCGAGATCGTGACCCATCGCCGGGATCGAATCGCTCCTGATCGCAACAATCTCTGGCACTTCGCGAACCTGTACTTTCAGCCTCGAAATCCCATGCTCTACCGGGTGCTGCACGAGCGGGACGCGCGTGAGATTGCGATCGTAGCGGTGAGCCCAGCCGTCCTAGCGACACCCGGGACGTTCGTTACCGATGGCAACGCGGCCAGCCCCGAGAGTGAAATTGTTGCACCGAAGGAGGGGCTGAAGCGAATCGAGTCGATGCAGAAGATCTTGATGAGTGACTATTGGAACCCGCTCGACGGTTCCAAGAGGAGGATAATGGCGGAGTGTCTGGTGCCGGACCACATCTCCCCAGAGCACATTCACTCCGTCTATGTGAGCGCTCACACGGTTGCCACCGAGGTTCGTGCCGCAATCAAGCGGACCGACGTGCCAGTTATACCCGAGCCGCATATGTTCTTCATGCCCAAGAGGATTACCCCAGTCGTTAATAGGCTCTTCCTCGTGGACGGCGACATGTTCTTCTCGCGACTTCACGCTCTGACGGTTAGCGTCAACGTGAAGGGTGTGATGGGCAAGGGGCTCGCCTCGCGCGCCAAGTATCAGTTCCCAGATGTCTACGTACAGTACCAGGATGCGTGTCGCAGCAAGCAACTGCGGATGGGGAAGCCGTACCTCTACAAACGTGAGGCATTTGTCGACGAAGAGCTCGCGGACGATCCGGCGTCCTTGAACGCGCCCAACGCTCGGAAGTGGTTCCTCTTGTTCGCGACGAAGAATCATTGGCGCGATAACGCCGACTTGGCGGGAATCGAAACCGGCATCCGGTGGATCCAAGACAACTACGAACGAGAAGGAATTCGGTCGCTCGCGGTACCGGCGCTGGGATGTGGTCTCGGCCAACTCGACTGGTCCGTCGTTGGCCCCGTGATTTGCCGCGGCCTGTCGGTGCTGGGTGTTGATGTCGCGGTGTATCTGCCGAGAGAACGCGATCTGCCGGCGGAGCAACTCTCGAGCGAGTTCCTAGTCGGCCGGGCTGGTCCCACTATCCGCGAAGCCGCGGCGGCGTACTGACGCTCGTGCGAAGGAGGCAAGGTGGCAATGGCGGTCGTGCAGAAAGAACGGACTCTGCGGGTCTCGACAAGGAAGGCGGATTCTCCCTATCGGGTGCACACGGATGACATCGATGCTGGCGATATCCTGCGCCTGACAGTGTGCGATGAACATGCCCCGGAGGAAGCGCTTGCCGTGTTCGAGTTCGGGGGAGACGATTTGTCTCAAAAGGACTCAATACACTTCCATGCGGAGAAGTCCGCGGGCCTATGGCGAATCGAGTTCCGCGGCATCCGACCGTTGGCGGTGACGGTTGGATAATTGGCCGAAGAGCCAATCCCAGGAGCGTCTCAAACAACGCGCCGAACGTGACGGCGGCCGTCTGGCGAGACCGTTCGCGAAGAGGAAGCCCCGCAAGTGTCCGGACTGCGGATCGGTGAACGTCGTACGCATCGCGATTCACCTGGTGGAGAAGTTCATCGAATCGCCCAAGCTCAAGATCAACCCGCCCCGCTACGCGGAGGACGACCTGCGCCGCCGCGTCATCTTGACGCTCAACATGCAGCGCATCGTGCGCAGCGTGTTCGAGCAGATACGCTTCGGCAACACCGAGGCGTTGGAGCCGATCTTCGACAGCGCAAAACCGATTCGCTCGACGATGGACATGATTCCGTGGTACACGGGTAAGCCTGTGTTCCCAGCGGATAAGTCGCACATCAACTTTTGCGTCGTGGATTCGACGTGGGAGGAGAACCCGGGTTACTGGCTCGACCGCGACCCCCGCGTGCATTCGTGGGTGAAAAATGACCATCTGGGCTTCGAAGTGACCTACGTGTTCGACGCCGCGTTCCACAAGTATCGACCCGACTACCTGATTCGATTCGTGGACGGAACCATGCTGATCGTCGAGGTCAAGGGATTGAACACCGAGAAGGACCGGACCAAGCGGCGCTTCTTGGCGGAGTGGATAGAGGCCGTGAACGCTCATGGCGGCTTCGGCGTGCGGAAGGCGGGCCTGGTACTTAGCCCGTCGGACTTCCCGACCGTTCTTGATAAGGCCAACGCCGCGGAAGGTGTGGCTTGATGGTCGTCAAAAGAGGCGTCCCCCTCCACGCCCGCATCCTCTTCGGCCTCGTCGCGGGGGCGGGGGCCGGTGGTATTTCCAACGCCATTCTGGGCGCGTCGTCGCCGGGGCTCGCGTGGACCGCGAGCAACATCACCGAACCCGTCGGCCAGTTTTTCCTGCGTTTGCTGCTGCTGCTCGTGGTGCCGCTCGTGTTCTCGTCCCTCGTGGTCGGGGTCGCGGGGATGCGCGACATCCGCCGGCTGGGGCGCGTCGGAGTGAAATCGCTCGTCTATACGCTCGTGATGTCGACGATCTCCGTCGTGATCGGCTTCACGCTCGCCAACACCATCCGCCCCGGCGAACGGATTCGCCCCGAGATCAGCCAGCAATTGCAGGAGCGCTACGCCGTCGACGCGGAGAAGCAGGTGGCCGCCGCGCCGTCGACGACCGCCGACGCGCCTCTGATGAAGGTCGTCAAGAGCATCGTCCCCACCAACGTGTTCACCGCCATCTCGAAAGACCCCCCCGACATGCTGGGGTTGATGTTCTTCGCGCTGTTCTTCGGCGTGGGACTGACGTTGATCGGAGAAGCGAGGGCGAAGCCGGTCTTGGGTTTGCTCGAGGGCGTCTTCGAAGCGGTGGCCAAGTGCATCGAGCTCGTGATGCGTCTGGCGCCCATCGCGGTGTTCTGCCTGCTCTTCACGATGACGTCGCGCTTCGGGTTCGGTTTGCTATCGAGCCTGGGCTGGTACTCGGGTGCGGTGCTGCTGGGGCTCTCGCTGCACATGTTCGGTGTGTACTCGCTTTCGGTCGCGTGGCTCTCGCGCCTCAACCCGCTCGATTTCTTTCGCCGCATCAAGACCGTAATGATCACCGCTTTCTCGACCTCGTCGTCGAATGCGACACTTCCCACGGCACTGCGCGTTTCCGAGGAGAATTTAGGCGTCCCGCGCGACATCAACTCGTTCGTTTTGACGATAGGCGCGACGGCCAACCAGAACGGCACCGCGCTGTTCGAAGGCGTGACGATATTGTTCCTGGCACAGTTGGCGGGCGTCGACCTGACGATGGGGCAGCAGCTGATGGTGCTCTATCTCGCCATCTTGGGTGGCATCGGGACGGCCGGGATCCCATCGGGTTCCATTCCGTTCATCATTCTGGTGCTGGCGACCATCGGCGTGAATCCCGCCATGATCGCGATCGTCCTGGGCGTCGATCGCATCCTCGACATGTGCCGCACGGTGGTCAATGTGGTCGGCGACATCACGGCGGCCACGTACGTGGCGCGCTCGGAAGGCGCCGATCTCAAGGAGCGACCGGTGCCGGCGGCGGTCGATCTGTAAGCTTGCACGCGCACGCCGCAACGGCTAGTCTGCGGGCATGTCGAAGGTCCCCAACGACGCGCGCACTGCCGCGGCCGCCGCGCTGAAGCGCCTCGAGCAGAAGGGCGTGCGCTCGGTCTATCTCGAGGGAGTGGTGCTCGGGGCGACACCGCCGGTGGCGGCCGCGCCAGCGTCCTCGCCCGCGATTGCACCGACGCGGCCCAAGCCCGCAGCACCGATGCCGATTCCCGCCGGCCTTTCGGAGCTCGCCAAGACCGTTTCGGTGTGCACCCGCTGCGACCTCCACAAGAGCCGCACCCAGACCGTGTTCGGCGTCGGCAATCCCAACGCGAAGTTGATGTTCATCGGCGAAGCCCCCGGCGCCGAAGAAGACGCGCGCGGCGAACCCTTCGTCGGTCGCGCGGGGCAATTGCTCACGAAGATCATCGCCGCCATGGGCATGACGCGCGACCAAGTCTACATCGCCAACATCTTGAAGTGCCGGCCGCCCCAAAATCGCGACCCCTTGCCGAGCGAAGTGGAGTGCTGCGAGGAATACTTGCGCGCGCAGATCGCGATGATCAAGCCGAAGTACATCTGCGCCCTCGGGCGCATCGCGGCGCACTGGCTCCTGAAGACCGACGCGCCGCTGGGTGCCCTGCGCACGGGCAACTACACCTACGAAGGCATCCCCGTCATCGTGACCTACCACCCGGCCGCGCTGCTTCGCAACCCGGCCTTCAAGGCCCCGTGCTGGGAAGACATGAAGAAGCTGATGGCGCTCTTGAAGGACGCGTGACGCGTCCGCGCCTCACTTCGGGCGTCGCAGCCGTTTCTCCAGGTCGTCGGCCATGCGCGCGATCGCGGCGCGCTCGCCCTCGTGGGGCACGGTATCGACCAGCATCCGCAAGAACGCGAGCGCTTCGTCGTTCTTTCCCATCGCGAGCAGGCAGCGCGTCTCCCCCAGCACGCAATTGTGGAACATGTCGATGTCGTTCATGCCCGCCTCGAGCGCGCGCCGGTAGCTCGTCAGTGCTTCACCCACCCTCCGGAAGTACTCGTAGTTGGTCGCCATCTCGAAGTAGAAGCGCGCGACCGCGTCGCCGGTTTCGAGCGGCTGTCGCAGGCTGTCCAAAACCTGCGGCTGGAATTCCGGAAATT